>JAOZMN010000162.1:2882-6647 GCA_029934265.1 Bacteroidales bacterium | reverse complement strand
AATAATTATATATTCCGTATTTTCATATTTCTGATTGCAGACAGATTTTAAAGTATCCTCAATAGTCTGTTCACAGTTGTAACATACTGTAATTACGGAAATTTTCATCTGGAAAATAAATTTAAGGCGTTTTTTAAAATTTTCGGGTCGTTAATTACACTTTTCGCATAAGCATAAGAACCTTCGGCGTATTTAACATAATTATCGTTGTCAAAATTAATTAAATCAGTAATACAGCTTACAAATTTATTTGGAGCTTCTAATTCAATATCCCAACCGGCATTTTTTTCCTCCAAACCCAACCACGGTGTGCCTTTACTTATAATTGCCGGACAACCCGCCGACATGGATTCCAGAATAGAATGTCCGAAGTTCTCCCCTATCGAGGGCATAAACGAAAAATGATATTTTTCAAAAGTGCCGTGTACTTTTTCTTGCTCTATCGTTCCTTTATAATTTACAGAAATTTGCTTGTCGAGACCGGCAATAATTTTTTTACACTCATTCCAATATTCATTGTTGGAAATACTACCGAAAATATCAAAAGTTATTTTTCCGGAAATTTTTAATTCGGATAAAATCCGTAAAGCAAAAAGTGTATTTTTTTCTACCGAAATACGAGCGATACTTACAAGTTTAAGTTCGCCTTGTTTTTTATTAATTTTACGAAGTTTTTGCGAACTGCTTTTTTTTGCAAAATTAGGAATTACAAAAATTCCGTTATTTGTAATAATAGAGTCAATATCTTTTTTTTCTTGTGAATTTGTCGCATGAAATATTATGTTTTTATACAGCTTAAATTTTTCGGCAACTTTCAGAAAAACTCTTTTTTTTGCTCCCTTCCCTGAAAATGAATGTTCGGAAAGCATTCCTCTCGAAGCAATTATAATTTTTTTCGATGATTTTCGTAAAATAAATGTCGGAAATATAGAAAAATAAAATGAGTAAATACCATTTATGTAAGCAATATCAAAATCTGTATTTTTTACTATGTTTTTTATTACACGAACGGATAAATTATTCTTAGAAATATAATAAACTTCCACATTTTCGGAATATTTTACAAAACAATCCGATTTAATATTTTTATATGGTTTTTTTTCAAGATAATCCGTGTCGGCAGTTATTATTTTGATGTTAAAATAAGCAGAAAGATGTTCACACAAATTGGCAACCGAACGGATAGGTCCGCCGGCTTTGTAACCGGGTACAAACCAATCTATAAATATTAATAGTGTTTTCAAATTGTTCTGAATTAATTATAAGTTCTGTATAAAAAGACCCTTAGGGTTTGATTTAACAAAACCCAACAAATCTAAATATTTGATTTACAGCTCATTACTTAAAACCCTAAGAGTCTGATTTCGAGAAAATCTACTTTTTAGACTGAACTCAATTATCAAATCATTACACGCTCACCAACTTCTTTTGTCATCAAAATTTTATGATTGTCAAGCATCATTTTTTTATCTAATAATTCTTTCAAACTGTCATAATTTTCCGGCTTTAAATTCATTATTTCTTTATCGACTTCCTCAATCATAAGTTCAAGTATTTTAAACTTAAATCGAACAACGACTTCCGGCACACTTTCATGAAGCCTGTCATCGGGCATTTCAACGGTTGCTCCTCTCTTTTTCCATATTTTACTTAATTCGGTGTCCGGAGCAACAATATTTGCCGTTAAACTGCTTATTTGAGGGTTTTTATGATTCAAGAAATAATTAATATCCGGTGTTTCAAGTTGATTTTCAATACAGTAATCATATTCCGAAAATATTTTTGAATATAATAAATTCTTAAATTCCAAATTGTCATTTTTTAATTCAGATATAATATACTGTGCAACAGTCTGATTAATACCCGTTTCATCATCGTGAAACAAATCTTTTTCTCCATGATTCAGCAAAAAATAAAGTACTAATCTTTCATAAGGTTCGGAAAAAATATTACTCGAAACATCGGGAACGGGCGGAGTATTTACTTTATGCTTATTATGTTCCTGTTGCTTATTTTTATAAACAACTCTATTCGAGAGTATTTTCCGAATTTCGGAATATAAGGTTTCTTCTTTTACATCAAGAATTTTACTTGTTTCCTTAATATATTCAGCCCGCAGTATAGTACTCGGTATCACCGATATAGACCCTACAATATTAGTAACGAGTTGAGCTCGTTTTACAGGGTCGCCGGCGACATCTTCGAGCAGTAAATCGGTTTTGAATTTTATAAAATCAATTTCATGCTCCGAAATGTATTTTTCAAGTTCGGAACTTCCGAGTTTTCTCGAAAAAGAATCGGGGTCTTCACCGTCCGGAAGCGGTACAACTCTGACTATCATTTCTTCGGCAAGCACCAAATCTATTCCCCGCAAAGAAGCCTTTATTCCGGCACTGTCTCCGTCGTAAATTATGGTGAGATTTTTGGTGAAACGCTTTACAAGTTGTATCTGATTTTGCGTAAGCGAAGTCCCGGACGATGCCACAACATTTTCAACTCCGTTTTGGTGCATCGAAATAACATCTGTATAACCTTCTACCATTATACATTTGTCTTTTTTTACGATGTCGGATTTTGCCTGATAAATTCCGTAAAGGATATTCGATTTATGATAAATTTCCGATTCCGGTGAATTTAGATATTTTGCAATTTTCTTATCCGTAACAAGAGTTCTCCCCCCGAAACCTATAACTTTCCCCGCAAGCGAATGTATCGGAAACATTACTCTGCCTGCAAACCTATCAAATCTATAGTTCGTTTCCTGCTTATAAATCACCAACCCTACTTTCTCGAAAAATTGAGATTTATAACCGGCTTTTACTCCGGCTTCGGAAATTGCATCTCGCTTTTTGGGACTCCAACCAAGCTCAAATTTTTTGATAATATCATCTCTAAATCCTCTTTCCCTGAAATAACTTAAAGCTATAGTTTTTCCTTCATCGGTATTATGTAAGCTTTTTTGAAAGAAATTTTTAGCATATTCGCTTACAATAAACAGACTTTCTCTTTCTTTTTGCTGTATAATTTCTTCCGGAGTTCTCTCTTTTTCAACAACTTCAATATTATATTTCTTGGCAATATATTTAAGAGCTTCCGGATAGGAAATTTTCTCGTGCTTCATTACAAAACCCACAGAATTTCCTGATTCTCCGCAGCCGAAACATTTAAAAATTCCCTTTGCCGGCGAAACCGTAAACGATGGCGTTTTTTCGTTATGAAACGGACATAAACCCAAGAAGTTAGCACCTCTTTTTTTTAAGGTGATAAAATCTTCGACAACTTCTACAACTTTTGCCGCATCGTGTATTTTTTGAGTAGTTACCGGGTCTATCATATTAAATTGAAAAATTATATTTCCGTACAAAAATATAATTTTTCTTAACTTTATTCTAAAAAATATTTATAAAACATAAAGACCCTTTAAATTATAAGAAAAAACATTTTTAATTAAAGTTTCAATGTCGTTTAGTTAAGAAACAACTTTATTTCACTGTTTATCATGTTATTATGTTCTAATTTTAAATAAAAACAAACTTATTTTTATGAGTAGCCCCGTCCTCTATGTCGGGGAATATAAACAATAGGATAAGATTTAGGGCTTCAGCCCTTTTATTCAGTAAGCAAAAGGGCTGAAGCCCTAAATTTTATTCTATTATTTAACCCCCGCCCTAAAGGGCATGGCAACTGAAAAAAAGTATTATAACAATCAAAAATAGTTAATCACTAAGTTGCCTTTTTTATATTAAAACAGACGAAGTCTGAAAT
>JAOZMN010000162.1:0-2872 GCA_029934265.1 Bacteroidales bacterium | reverse complement strand
CAGATATTTACATATTATTCTTATCTAAACGACATTGATTAAAGTTTAGTAAATTTCATTAATTTTTTGTAAAAACATTGGTGAAATAGAATAAACTTTACAGCTTTCTTCCTACAAAAACATTCAAACTCAAAAGAAATCCAAAAAAAATAAATATTTTCTGTATCTTTGTCGATTACAAAATAAAAATTTTAAAAGAAGGAGTATAAATTTATATGAAGAATATAAGAAATTTTTGTATTATAGCCCATATCGACCATGGTAAAAGTACGCTGGCAGACAGATTGTTAGAAGTAACTAACACAGTTTCCGCCAAAGATTTGCAAGCACAAGTTTTAGATGATATGGACTTGGAAAGAGAGCGAGGAATTACAATTAAAAGTCATGCCATACAAATTGATTACACTTATAAGGAACAAGAATATGTACTTAATTTAATTGACACCCCCGGTCATGTTGATTTTTCTTATGAAGTTTCTCGTTCGATAGCGGCTTGCGAAGGAGCTTTACTCGTTGTAGATGCTACGCAAGGCATTCAGGCACAGACAATTTCAAATTTGTATCTTGCAATAGAAAACGATTTGGAAATAATACCCGTAATGAATAAAATGGATATGCCGACTGCAATGCCGGACGAAGTAAGAGAGCAAATTATAGATATGCTCGGCTGTAAACCGGAAGAAATTATCGAAGCAAGCGGAAAAACAGGAATGGGCGTTGAACAAATTTTAAGCGACATTGTAGAAAAAGTACCGGCTCCGGTAGGCGACCCCGAAGCACCGTTGCAAGCTCTTATTTTTGACTCCGTTTTTAATTCATACAGAGGAATTATTGCGTATTTCAAAATATTAAACGGCAGTATAAAAAAAGGCGAACACGTAAAGTTCTTCAATACCGAAAAGGAATATCATGCTGATGAAGTCGGAGTTTTAAGGCTCAAGCAAGAACCGAGAAAAGAAATAAAAACCGGTGATGTAGGTTACATTATTTCGGGGATAAAAACTTCTGCGGAAGTAAAAGTCGGTGATACAATTACCTCTGTGAAAGAACCTTGCCAAAAAGCTATTGATGGTTTTGAAGAAGTTAAACCAATGGTTTTTGCGGGGATTTATCCCATTGATACCGATGATTACGAAGACTTGCGATATGCTATGGAAAAACTTCAGCTCAACGATGCTTCACTTACATACATGGCAGAATCTTCAATGGCTCTCGGCTTTGGTTTCAGGTGTGGTTTTCTGGGACTGCTTCACATGGAAATTGTACAAGAACGCTTAGACAGAGAGTTTGATATGAACGTAATTACTACCGTCCCCAATGTTTCGTACAAAGTGCTTACAAATACCGGTGAAACTGTAGAAGTGCATAATCCTGCCGGCTTGCCCGACCCTAAATATATTAAAGACATAGAAGAGCCTTATATTTCAGCTCAAATACTGACTCACTCTGATTTTTTCGGTCCGATAATGAATTTATGTCTTGAAAAAAGAGGAGAGTTGAAAAAACAACACTATTTAACTTCCGAAAGAGTTGAACTTTCTTTTGAAATGCCTCTTGGCGAAATAGTTTTTGATTTTTACGATAAACTCAAATCAATTTCAAAAGGTTATGCCTCTTTTGATTATCAAGTAGCAGACTACCGACCGGCAAAACTCGTAAAATTAGACATCTTGCTGAACAGTGAAAAAGTAGATGCTCTTTCTACTTTAATTCATTTCGATAACGCATACAGTCTCGGGAAAAGAATGTGTGAAAAATTAAAAGAACTTATACCAAGACAACAATACGATGTCGCTATACAAGCGTCAATCGGCAGTAAAATAATTTCCCGCCAAACGGTGAAAGCTGTGAGGAAAGATGTTACCGCCAAATGTTACGGAGGAGACATCACCAGAAAAAGAAAACTTTTAGAAAAACAAAAAAAAGGTAAGAAAAGAATGAAACAAGTAGGCAATGTTGAAGTTCCGCAAAAAGCTTTCTTGGCTGTGCTGAAGTTAGATTAAGATATGCTATTAAAATCGAAACAATGAATAATGAAATTAATAAAATAATTATAAATTATCTTTTAATATACCAACCTGCATTAATTGGTATTTTCGGCTCTTATGCCAGAAATCAACAAACAAAAGACAGTGATTTAGATATTCTTGTCTCATTTAATAAAAAATTAACACTAATAGATTTATCGAGAATAAGAAATGAATTATCCGAAAAGCTGAATGTCAAAATTGATTTAATAACTCAAAAATCATTACACCACAGATTAAAACCGTATATCGAAAAAGATTTGCAAATAATTTACCATGAATAAAAATAATTATATCTATATTGAACATATACAAACATCTGCAAATAAAATTCTCTCATACACAAAAGGTATGAACGAAAAAGAATTTATACGGAATGATATTGTTAAAGATGCTGTTATCAGAAATTTTGAAATAATAGGAGAGGCAACAAAACAACTATCAAAAGAATTTAGAACGGCACACAAACACATCGCTTGGAAAGAAATTGCAGGAATGAGAGATATTCTTATACACGATTATATGGGAGTTGATATTTGGGCTGTCTGGGAAACAGTTAAAAAATATGTTCCCGAATTATTGGTTAATGTCGAAAAGATTTTAAATGATAAGCCGACTTTTTAATTTGTCCTTTTCATACAAAAATAAAAAATGAGAATAATCGACAAAAAATATTAAATAGGTCTTCGACCTATTTAATATTGCTTACACATACATATAAGTACCTGCAATTCAGCCTATTGTAAACAGGTGGCTGTGTAATAACTTATACAAGGGTACTTACAGGTGTCAATTTTTTGATAGCGTATAAAAGTGGTGACTTTACTTATTTTTGATTTTATTTA
>JAOZMN010000161.1 GCA_029934265.1 Bacteroidales bacterium | reverse complement strand
TGTCGATTCTTTAAGTATTACTTTCAATAACACAAGTAAAATACTTAAAAATGAATTAGATAATATTTTTTCGAATATTGATTTAACCAAAATTGAACTTACTTTTACGCAAGGCGACAAAGCTTTCGAATTATTAAATGCTTTTTCCGATTTTATTGAAGAAAAAAATATCGACAAAGAAAAAATAAATGTAATTTTTGCTTATGACCCACTTTGTAATTTAACTCGAACAGGAAATACTTATAATAATAATTCCGAAATATTTTCCGATTTTAAAAATTTATTTGAAATTTCCGAAAAACGACTGCCGACCGCAAAAGTTTTATCCGTTTCCGGAAAACTTTTCAGAAATTCCGGTGCATCTGCGATTGAAGAATTAGCTTTTGCCCTGTCGGTTGGGAATGAATATCTGTGTAAAGCAAGCGAATTAAAAATTCCGACCGTGAAAATTGCCGAAAAAATTGTTTTTAACTTAGCAGTAGGTACAAATTATTTTATGGAAATCGCAAAATTAAGAGCCGGAAGAACACTTTGGGCTAAAATTGTCGAAAAGCATACCGGAGAACAAGAATCCGGCAAAATGTATATTCAAACTGTTACAACAAGCAGAAACAAAACAATTTACGACTCTTATGTAAATGTCCTGCGAGCTACAACCGAAACAATGTCGGCAATTTTGGGAGGTACAAATTCGCATCAAGTTTTACCTTTGGACAAAAACTATAAAGAAGCAAACGAATTTTCGGAACGAATAGCAAGAAATATCCAAATAATACTCAACGAAGAAGCATATTTCGATAAACTTTCCGACCCTGCCGCCGGCTCATATTATCTTGAAAATCTCACAAATGAAATTATCGAAAAAACTTGGAAACTTTTCCTTGAAACTGAAAATAAAGGTGGTTATCTTAAAGCAATTAAATCAAATTTCGTACAAAACACTATAGAAAAAACTTCCCAAAAAAGCGATGAAAATATCGCAACACAAAAAGAAATATTACTTGGCACAAATCGGTTTCCGAATAAAGAAGAAATATTTTCAAAAAATTTCAATAAACTTATAAAAGATATAAAAGCACCGAAAAAAACATTGATAAAACCTTTGAATACATATCGAAGTGCGGAAGCTTTTGAAGAATTAAGAATTAAAATCGAAAATTTACCCGAACAACCGAAAGTCTTTTTACTTACTTACGGAAATAAAACAATGCGAAAAGCAAGAGCCGGTTTTTCCGAAAATTTCTTTGCAACCGCCGGTTTTGAAATTATTAATAATTTTGGTTTTCAAACGCCTGAAGCCGGTGCAGAGCAAAGCATCAAAAATAAAGCCGACATTACAGTAATTTGCAGTTCGGACGATGAATATCCGAAAATAACACCCCAAATATGCAAAATACTGAAAGGGAAAACACAAATTGTAATAGCCGGCTATCCACAAAAATATATTGATGAATTAAAAAATGCCGGTGTAGAATATTTTATTCATGCTAAATCAAATATTCTCGAAACTTTAGAACAAATTTTGAAAGCGATATAAGAGTCCTGTCCAAAAAGTATATTTCTTCGCAATCAGACCCTTAGGGTTTTAAGTAAAATGCTATAAATTAAATATTTAGATTTATTAATTTTTGTTAAACCAAACCCTAAGGGTCTTTTTATACCGAACTCATATAACAAAAACAATTTTCGGCAACGGACAGAACCATTGCCGAAAATTTACTCTGTCCCTGTATGTCCGAAGCCGCCTTTACCTCTTTGAGTCTCTGTAAGAATTTCAACATCGTCCCAGCTTACTGTTTCATGTTTTGCAATAACCATTTGACAAATTCTCTCTCCTTGCTCGACAATAAAATTTTCATTCGACAAATTTATCAAAATAACACCGATTTCTCCTCTGTAATCTGCATCAATAGTTCCCGGACTGTTCAAAACGGTAATTCCTTTTTTCAATGCCAATCCGCTGCGAGGACGTATTTGAGCTTCATAACTTTCCGGTAATTCTATAAACAAACCGGTTTTTATAAGTTTTCTTTCAAGAGGTTTCAATAAAATCGGTTCAATATTATTTGCTCTTAAATCCATACCTGCCGAAAGCTCCGTAGAATAAGCCGGCAAAGGATTTGCAGATTTATTTACTATTTTTATTTTTTTCATGTAAATGTAATTTTAGACTTCTTAAGCATTATAAAATTCGATTACTGCATTGCAAATTTGAAGAATATTTTCGTCTGTAAGTTCATAAAACATTGGTAATCGAAGCAGTGTATTACTATACCTGTTGCATTCCTCTATGTTATTATTTGTATTTAATTTTTTATAAAATTCGGATTTATGCAAAGGTAAATAATGAAAAACAGAATAAACATTTTTATCTTTCAAAAAATTAATCAGTTCGGTTCTTTCTTTTATACTTTTGCACAGCAAATAAAACATATGTGCATTATTGCTTGCATATTCGGGTATTTTCGGCAAACTTATAAATCCTGCTTTTTCCAAAATTTCTAATTTTTCAAAATACTTATTCCAAATAAATTTTCTTTTATTTTGAATTTTATCCAAATTTTCGAGTTGTGCGTATAAAAAAGCGGCTATCATATCCGCAGGCAAAAAAGAAGACCCTACATCTACCCAGCCGTACTTATCGACTTCGCCTCTAAAAAATTCGGCTCTGTTTGTTCCTTTTTCCCAAATAATTTCTGCTCGTTTTTCAAATTGTTTATCATTAATTATCAACAAACCACCCTCTCCGGACTGTATGTTTTTTGTCTCATGAAACGAAAATGTCCCCAAATGACCTATCGACCCCAAAGGTTTGCCTTTATAAAAACTATCAATCGCCTGTGCGGCATCTTCTATTACAAAAAGATTATATTTTCGGGCAAGGTGCATTATTTTATCCATATCGCAAGCCATTCCCGCATAATGAACCGGAACTATTGCTTTAGTTTTAGGTGTAATAAGCTCTTCTATCTTGTCTGCATCAATATTTGGTGTGTTTTTTTCGCTGTCTGCAAAAATAATTTTTGCTCCTTGTCGGATAAAAGCATTTGCAGTTGAAACAAACGTAAACGACGGCATTATTACCTCATCGCCAACTTCAATATTTATAAGCATTGCCGACATTTCAAGTGCATCGGTACAACTTGTTGTCAGTAAAGTTTTATTAAAACCGTAACGTTTTTCAAAAAAAATCTGACTTTTTTTTGTAAATACTCCGTTTCCGGATATATGATTATTATCATATACGGCTTGAAATATATAATGTGCTTCCTTGCCGGTAAGATATGGTTTGTTAAATTGTATCATATTTTTTGAATTTAAATTACATTATTTATGTAATGAATACATATAAGTACTAATACAAAAAAAATCACATCTGGAAGCTACCAAACAACTGATAACTAAGCAAATGTTATAGTTTTATATCATGTTTGCAGTAAGCTTATTTATTTTATGTTGTTGTTTAATCGTATAGTATATTAGTTTTATAATATTTTCAATATTTTCAATTTCATCAAGCTCTAACTCTTTATTTTTTCTATCATTAAGATATTTATATAACGTTTGATAGCCTCCTATATGGAAATTATATATAGATTCACTAACATTATCAAAGTATTGTGTTTTATTGATATATAACCGTTTACTTTGTTCTTTATTGTCAATTATTGTCTTATAAGTTAATTTATTAACTACATTATCTCCGTTACCTTTAAATAATCCCAAGTAGTTATATTCTTTCCCTTCAGGAATTTTACTTTGTAGGTGTATTTCTATTATATTTTGACCTATTTCTGCAAGTTTTTCAAATATGTCTTTACTTTCTACAAATGGAATATGTGGATAATCTATTTTTAAGAACTCTGCATATGTCTTTTTAAATATTTCACTGTTAAGTACTGAATAGATATAACCTGTAATTTCTTCCGGTGTATATTTTGAATTATACTTATCATTTATAAAATTACGAAACTCAGTAGTGAAATTTTCTATCTTTTCATGGTCTTCTTTGAAATTATGTTGTTTTATGGTTTCATATTTTTGACGTGTAGTTTCTACTATTGCTTCTTTTTCTTCTATTAGAGTTATATACTCCTCCTGTGCTAATTCATTGAGCCTCTGTAAATGTTTATCTTTATTTTTAAGCAATTTATTATATTCAGAACTTGCTTCTAAAAAATCTTTTTCTAATTCGTTGATTATTTGTTTTGCTTTTTCTTCGTTAGAAAAAATCCCTTTATTGTATTGATAAATGTAAAGTGGGAATACATAGCTATCATTACCAAGCAGATGTAAATCAATTATTGAGTCTGAAACAAAAGAATGTGCAAAAAAGTTACGTTTAGTTTGCCGTGAGCTTATCAAAGCCAGATTACTTTTATTGATGAAGTTTTTTGTTATTTTACTAACAGGGTCTGAATAAATACCTCTTGATTTTCCTGTATAATATGTCCAGCGTTTATCAAATGCTCTGTAATGAATTTTAATAAAATTATTTTCTGATAAATTTGTATTTTTTAAATCTTCTTTTACAAACTTTATCTTCCAGTCTCGTGAATCTTCTCCGATATTATATTTTTCTCTTACAATATGCTCCGGCAATTTTGTAATATCTTCAAGACGTTTTTTTAGTTGTTTCTTTGAAAAATCAATTACAATTTTGTCTCTTTTAGACAGTGAACCGGTTCCGCTTATTTTAAAAATATTTGTTATTTTCCAAAAACTAAAATATTTTTCTTTTAATTCTTTGTTTTGAGGTTTAAACATAAGAAATGGCAAACCCGGCTCAACAGATTGCCATTCTATTGTTTGCAAATTACTGTTTAAGCATTGTTTAAACTTTTCTTTTCGTGTTCCCCAAAAATCAGAATAAAATATTTGTTTTTTTGTATTTGCTTTTTTTATAAGTATCGAAATTGCTACACCTTGTTGAATATCAAAAATATTTTTGTCGGGTTTTCCGTCAGGCGTTGTTTCTTTTTTCTTTGCATTACCGTGTAAATCTATGAAATACATAATATCAAAAGATTTCATCAGGCTTTCACGCATTCCTCTAAAAGTAGGATTATCCAAAAAAGAGTGGTTTGTAATAATTCCCACAACTCCTTGTCCTGCTTTATCTATTTTGTATTGAGCAAAACGTATAAATTTTACATAATCATCTTGCAGCCATTTAGGATTTCTTTCATTTAGGGGTTTTCCTTGAAATTTAAAATAATTAGCTTGATTGCTTATTTTATCTTTGGCATAAATGTCATTTCCTTTTATCAAATTACTTATCCAGTCTCCTGTATTTTTAGAATGACCTGAATAAGGAGGATTTCCGGTAATGACAAGAACGGGCTTATCTTTTATTTTTTGAGCTTCTTTAGCTTCTTTTGTGAGTGCAGGTAAGAGAGGGATTCTTATTTGCGGGTCTGTTGGTTCGAGTGTATTGGTCAGGAAAATTTGTAAACGCTCGTCGTCTTTAATTTGATAATTATTCTCTTTTAAAAATTGTGCAAGTTTTAAGTGTGCAATCGTATATGGAGCTGTTAAGTATTCAAAACCATAAATGTTTTTTAAGATATGTTTGCTTATAATTAAATCTTTTTTTGCTTGTGAATTTGCAGGAATTTTATTTAAAATTTGTTTTATAATTTCAACGAGAAAAGTTCCTGTTCCTGTGGCAAAATCGAGAACAGTTACAGAGTTTCTGTCAGCAAAGCCTTGTTTTATTGTAAATACGTTTTGAAGAATGTCATTTATCGAATTTACTATTAGGTTTACAACTTGCGGTGGTGTATAATAAACTCCTTTAGCCTTGCGAAGTTTTTTATCATAAGCAGCAAGAAATGTTTCATAAAAATATATGTAGGGGTCTGTTTCAATATCTTCACTGTCTTTTATTGTCTTGCTGAATAACATTGACTTTTTTAATTCCGGTAAATCAATATTATTCATCAATGAAATAACTTCATCTATTATCCATCTTGCACTACTGTATTCCTGTTTATTTAATTCATCAAGAAAACCAACAAGTTCTTGTATCAGTTTAAATGACTGCGGAATAAAGTTTTTGGCATTAAGTAAAGTTACTATTTCTGTATCTGCATTTAATTTTGCTTGGAACAATCCGTAAACAAGTGTTTGTGAAAACGCATCGGCAAATTCAGATATTGATAGGTCTGCAAATATAAAAGCTTTAAATGTTTCGTACAGTCCAAACAATAAACCTTCTGTATTTTCATCTTTTTGGTTCTCTAATTCATCTTGTAAAAAATCTTTTAAACTCTTGGCTCGAATTGCAAGTGCAAAAGCAAGTTCCTTTGCACTTGCAATTCCTTGTGGGGCTTGCGAATAAAAATTTACGATTAATTTTTGAACATTGTTAATTTTTTCCCTGTCTAACTGAAATTTTGAATTTTGTAAGTCTATAGGGTCACATAAAGTTGCTCTTTGTATATTTTCTTTTTGTATCCAAACAAATTCAGTATAATTTGTTAATAAAATATTATCTGATAATTCTTTATATTTACTTATCTGTTTTGTTTTAAGAATTTTATTAAGGTTTTCATCAAATTTTTTATTTTCAATATAGCCTATTATTCCTTTTGTATTTGTTATTTTGAAATCAGGAGAACCAAACTTGCCTTCTCTTTTTGGTTCGTGAATAATTGTGT
>JAOZMN010000160.1 GCA_029934265.1 Bacteroidales bacterium | reverse complement strand
ATTTTTAGATTATTTTTATCCAATAAATCAAGAAAAATACCGGCATTTTCGTCATTGCCGATAACCGAACAAAGTATCGGTTCAGCACCGAGAGCTTTAATATTGAGTGCAACATTTCCCGCCCCTCCAATACGATTTTCACGACCGGTACACGAAACAATTTGCACCGGAGCCTCCGGAGAAATCCTGTTCACATCACCCCACAGATAGGCATCTATCATAACATCGCCTATCACAAGAATTTTTTTTTCTTTAAAAGAATTGAAGATATTGTTGATTTTTTCTAAATTCACAAATTTGTATATATATAATGTGTCCCGGTTAAATTTCGCAAGGTTGCTTGTTTGATATTTTTAAAACAAAAGTATTTAAAAATATTATTTTATATGATTTTTCCGGAAATATTTATTAATTATTGAATTACTTTAAGTTATTTTTTGTAAGAAATAAAAAAAACATACCTTTGTACCCTTGTAAAAAATATTGTTATATGGGGCATAAAAAAGTGTAAAAAGAAATTTTACCGCCTCTGTAACCTCAAAAATAAGAAAATGTACGCAATAGTAGAAATCGCAGGACAACAATTTAAAGTTGAGAAAGGGAAAAAAGTATTTGTCCATCGTTTGGCAAATCCTGAAGGAGAACAAATAATGTTCGACAAAGTTTTTTTAACAGACAATGAAGGAGATGTAAAAGTAGGTGTACCCGTTGTAAAAGATGCAGTTGTAACAGCAAAAGTAGTATCCCATCTTAAAGGAGATAAGGTTATCGTTTTCAAGAAAAAAAGAAGAAAGGGCTACAAAAAGAAAAACGGACATCGTCAATTTTTTACCGAGTTGATGATAGAAGATGTAACTGTCGGAAAAGTAAAAAAAGCAGTTAAAACTAAAAAAGCAGTTGTAAAAGAACCTGTAAAAGAGGAAACTACGGTTACGGACAATAAAGAATAGTCATTAATTAAGTACTCAAACAAAAGTTTACAAATAAGTGCGTAAGCAACATTAAAAAGGTCTTAGACCTTAATTGACTGTTTTTGATTGCGGATTTATCCGATAAGTTTTAATTTAATTGAAAATATTTAAAAAAGATATATTATGGCACATAAGAAAGGAGCCGGTAGTTCGAGGAACGGAAGGGAGTCGCAAAGCAAACGACTTGGAGTAAAAAAATTCGGAGGCGAAACAGTAAAAGCCGGAAACATAATTGTAAGACAAAGAGGTACCGTACACAATCCGGATACTAACGTGGGAATGGGAAAAGACCACACGCTTTTTGCACTTATAAACGGGAAAGTGGTTTTTAAGAAAAAAAGAAACAATAGATCTTATGTTTCGATAGTACCGTTTGAAAGTTAAAAAAAATATTGGTTTGAAAACCTGAATTATATAAACCCGTTTCCCTATTGTAAAGGGGGACGGGTGTTTTACTTTATCAATCATTAAGGTCTTCGACCTGTTTTTATGGGGTAAAATCATATTTGTTATGTAAACTTCAAAGTTTCACAAATTAAAATATAAAACAATGCTTACATTAAAATATATAAAAGAAAATTCATCGGAAATAATTGAATTACTTAAAATAAGAAATAAAGATTTTTCCGAAATCATAGACGAAGTAATCGAACTCGATAAACAAAGAATTGCAACTCAAATTGAACTTGACAATACATTGTCGGAATCAAAAAAAATTGCTTCGGAAATAGGAATGTTATTTAAAACAGGAAAGCAAAAAGATGCAGTTCTCGCAAAAGAAAAAGCAGGAGAATTAAAAATTACATCTAAAAATTTGAACGAACAATTATCCGATATTCAAGAAGTTTTAAATAAAAAACTTTATGAAATTCCTAATGTTCCGAATAAATTGGTACCGGCAGGAAAATCCGACGCCGACAACATTGAAATCCGTACAGGAGGCAAAATGCCGACAATTCCTGAAAAAGCACTGCCACATTGGGAATTAGCAAGCAAATATGATATTATAGATTTTGAACTTGGAAATAAAATTACAGGAGCAGGTTTTCCTGTTTATAAAGGCAAAGGTGCTATTCTGCAACGAGCATTAATAAATTTCTTTTTGCAGGAAGCAAACAAAGCATCTTATACAGAGATAATTCCGCCATTGCTTGTAAATCCCGATTCCGGTTTCGGCACCGGACAACTTCCGGACAAAGAGGGACAAATGTATCACGTAACCGGCGATAATTTGTATTTAATACCGACAGCTGAAATCCCACTGACAAATATTTACAGAAATGTAATACTTTCAGAAGATGATTTTCCTGTAAAAATTACCGGTTATACGCCTTGTTTCAGGCGAGAAGCCGGCTCATACGGGAAAGATGTAAGAGGTTTGAATCGTTTGCACCAATTTGATAAAGTAGAAATTGTACGTCTGGAAAAACCTGAAAATTCATACAAAGTCCTTGACGAAATGGTAAAATATGTGGAAGGTTTAATTCAAAAATTAGAACTCCCTTATCGCATAGTCCGACTTTGTGGCGGTGATTTAGGTTTCACTTCGGCAATGACTTACGATTTTGAAGTTTACTCAGCAGCACAAGATAAATGGTTAGAAGTCAGTTCTGTATCAAATTTTGAATCTTTTCAAGCAAGCAGATTGAAATTAAGATACAAATCCAAAGACAATAAAAAAGCAAAACTTGCACATTCATTAAACGGAAGTGCATTGGCGTTGCCGAGAATCCTTGCCGCAATTTTAGAAAATAATCAAACAGAAACCGGAATTAATATACCGAAAATTTTACATTCGCTTACAGGTTTTGATACAATATAAAAAAAGGGCATATATAATATGCCCTTTTTTTTATCCGCATAGAATTGTTTTATTTCAATTTAATGAAAGAAAAAATAAAAATATCCAGAGTTTCTTATTATAATACTTTACCATTTTTATACGGTATCGACAATACACCCGGACTTCCGGAACTTATTGATTTACAAAAAGACACACCTGCAATTTGTGCCGAAAAATTACTTTCCGGTCAAGTTGATTTAGGATTAATTCCGGTTGCCGTGATTCCTGCTTTAAAAAGCTCGAAAATTGTCAGCGATTATTGTATCGGTTCTTTTGGAAAGGTAGAAACGGTATTGCTTTTAAGCCAAGAGCCGATTAATAATATCAAAAAAATATATCTTGATTATCAATCAAGAACTTCTGTAAAACTTGTCAGAATATTATCCGATAAATTATGGAAGATTAAACCTGAATTTATAGAATCTGAACCAAATTACGAAGAAAAAATCACCGGTAGAACAGCAGGTGTAATTATCGGAAACAGAGCGTTTTATTATAAAAATAAATATAAATATTCCTACGACCTTTCTCAAGAGTGGTTTAATCTTACAAAAATGCCTTTCGTTTTTGCCTGTTGGGTTACAAATAAAAATCTGAACGAAAACTTTATTCGTATTTTTAATAAAGCCTGTAAACTTGGAATTAATAATATAGAAAAAGTTATTTCGGAAAATAAAAATATTTCCGGCGAAATTAATTTGGAAAAATATCTTAAAAGGGATATTGATTATTATTTTGACGATAAGAAAAAAACGGCTCTTAAATTATTTTTGAAATATTTAAAAAAAGTCCAATAAAAAAACTCATACAATTAATATCGTATGAGTTTTTTTGTGGGCGATACAAGATTCGAACTTGTGACCCCTTGGGTGTAAACCAAGTGCTCTGAACCAACTGAGCTAATCGCCCTTATTTCTCTTTTGCGGTTGCAAAGGTAAAATCTATTTTGAAACATACAAAATAAATTTCAAAAATATTTAATTTATTATACATTATTTTTCACCCATTCCCTTGCATTTACAAAAGCCTCTACCCACGGGGTACTTTCATCATTTTTACGATTTTCGGGATAATTTGCCCATTGTTGCGGAACAAAAGCACGCTCCAAATGAGGCATCATTGCAAGATGTCGTCCGTCGGCGGAACAGATAGCGGCAGTATCATAAGGCGAGCCGTTCGGATTTGCCGGATATCCGGAATAACTGTATTTCACCGGTATTGAATATTGATTTTCGGTTTCCTGCAGATTAAATTTCCCCTCGCCGTGTGCAACCCAAATACCAAGTCGCATTCCGGCAAGCGATTTAAGCATAACAGAATTATTTTCACAAATATCCACGTTTATGAAACCGGATTCAAACTTTCCGGAATCGTTGTACAACATTTTTGGGTGTGTTTTATGCTCAGGAACAATAAGTTCTAATTCCTGCATAAGCTGACAGCCATTACAAACCCCCAAACTAAGCGTGTCCTTTCGAGTATAGAAATTTTTAAGTGCTTTATTTGCTTTTTCATTATGCAAAAATGCTTCTGCCCAGCCTTTTGCAGAACCAAGCACATCGGAATTTGAAAAACCACCGACAAAAACAATGAATTTTATATCTTCAAGATTTTCCATGCCCGAAATTAAATCCGTCATGTGAACATCTTTTACATCGAAGCCTGCCAAATACATTGCATAAGCCATTTCACGGTCGCCGTTTACGCCTTTTTCTCTGATAATTGCAGCTTTCGGACGATTTTCTGTTTCAGGGTTTTCAAAATCAATATTATAATCGGAACTTAATCCGCTGAAATCTTTAAAATCAAATTTTAAATCTTGTTTTTTATAGTTTTCAAATCTTTCTTTTGCTTTTTGTTCGCCGGATTGTTGTTTGTCCAACAAATAAGAAGGTGTGTACCATAAATCCCTTAGTTTTTCAATATCAAAATCATAAGTATTACCGTTGTGTTTCAAATTTAAAATCCCTGTACCGTTTGTATTTCCGATAATATCGTATTTAATATTATTATTTTTAAGAATATCATAAACTTTTTTTCTTTCGGAAACTTGAATAATAATTGCCGGATTTTCACTGAAAAGTATTCTTAAAATATCTTTTTCTTGTAATTTTTTCAGATTAATATCAAGCCCGATTTTATTTTGAGTAAAAACGGTTTCGAGTAAAGAAGTTATCAAACCACCGGCTGAAATATCATGTCCTGCAATTATAAGTTCTTTATTTATAAGCTCTTGTATAGTATTGAAAATGTTTTTAAAATATTTTGCATCTGAAACAGTCGGGCTTTTTGTACCGATTTTATTTTCAATTTGAGCAAAATTACTGCCTCCGAGTCGCAAAGGCGAAGATGATAAATCTATACGGATAATATCAGCTTTCGGATTGTTCGTAAATGTTTGTTTTACAAGTTTATTTATATCAGAAACTTCGGCAACGGTAGATACGATAACAGTTCCGGGAGAATAAACAACATTTCCGTCTTTATATTTTTGAACCATTGAAAGGGAATCCTTTCCTGTAGGAACATTAATTCCAAGTTCTATACAAAAATCACTGAGACCTTTTACGGCTTTGTATAAGCGAGCGTTTTCTCCTTCGTTTTTAGCAGGCCACATCCAATTTGCACTAAGCGAAATACCTTTTAAGCCGTCCTGAACGGGAACAAAAATAATATTTGTAAGTGCTTCAGCAACAGAAAGAACCGAACCTGCTTCCGGATTTATCAACGCACTTATCGGAGCGTGTCCGATTGATGTTGCAATTCCTTTTTTGAATTTATAGTCTATTGAAACTGCTCCGTAATCGCTGACAGGCAGTTGAATAGAGCCTTGTGTTTGTTGTGCAACAATTCGCCCTGTTACAGACCTGTCCACTTTATTTGTCAGCCAATCTTTACAGCCCACTGATTCCAATTGTAGTACTTTTTCGATATATTCATTTAAGTTTTCATGAAATTTAGTGTAAAATTCATCTTTTATAATAATTTCATCAAAACATGATTTTTTATAAGTATCCTCAAGCACGGTTTTAGGCGGAGTACCAAACATATCAAACAAGTCAAGGTCGATAGGGTTTTGTTCCGCTTTTTTATCGGCAAGTGTAAAACGCATATCGCCGGTAACTTCGCCAACCACGTACATGGGGGCACGTTCTCGTTCTGCAAGTTTTCTTAAGGTTTCAATATCTTTTTCTTTGATAACCAAGCCCATACGCTCTTGTGATTCGTTGCCGGCAATTTCTTTGGCAGAAAGTGTCGGGTCGCCTATCGGAAGTTTTGCTATATCAATTTTTCCGCCGGTTTCTTCTATGAGTTCGGATAAACAATTAAGGTGTCCTCCGGCTCCGTGGTCGTGTATGGAAATTATCGGATTTTTAACAGCTTCGGACATTGCTCGAATAACATTTGCCACTCTTTTTTGCATTTCCGGATTGGAACGTTGAACTGCGTTAAGTTCTATTTTATTGTCAAACTCGCCTGTTTCAACGGACGACACAGCTCCGCCTCCCATTCCTATGCGATAATTATCACCTCCGAGTACAACAATTTTATCACCGATTTCAGGCTTGTCTTTTTGAGCGTCTTCGAGTTTTGCGTAACCGATACCGCCGGCAAGCATTATCACTTTATCGTAACCGTAAATTTTTTCATTTTCCTGATGCTCGAAAGTCAGCAAACTACCGCAAATAAGCGGTTGTCCGAATTTATTTCCAAAATCGCTTGCCCCGTTTGAGGCTTTTATAAGTATTTGTTCCGGAGTTTGATACAGCCAATCTCGTTCTTGAACAGCATCTTTTTTATTCTTTTTATTTCTCGGATACGAAGTCATGTAAACCGCTGTTCCTGCA
>JAOZMN010000566.1 GCA_029934265.1 Bacteroidales bacterium | reverse complement strand
GTATTATTAATTTTTAATTTTTTTAAAAATTTTCGATTTATATTTTTACGACCGCTTCCATAGCATCAATAGCATTTTTACACAAATTTTCTACAACCCACTCAAACAAAGCGGTATTTACCGGTAAAAATGATTTTTTCTCATGGAATTTTACGGAATATGTTATTTTATTTGATGTTCTGGTTTTCAAATAGTTTACGGAATTTTCCAATATTTTTATAATATCATTATTTACAAGTTTCGGTTTTGAGCCTATTTTTGAAAATCTTTCAGTTATGGTTTCAAGTCTTTTTACGTCCTTCTCTACTTCTTCAACCATGCTTTTATCATTTTCTGTCAATTTAAGCATTTCTACCCAAGCCAATAACGAAGACAAGGGTGTACCAAGCTGATGTGCAGTTTCCTTAGACATTCCTACCCAAACCTGATTTTCTTCTGCTCGACGTGCCGAAGAAAATGCAAAATAAGAAACAGTAAAAAACAATCCAACTACAATTATCTGAATAAAAGGATAATAGAACAAACTTGTCAGCAATACGGATTCTTTATAGTAAACATAGTTTTTTTTATTTCCTGAAAAAGTAATTACAATTTCATCATTTTTTTCTTTCATTAAAGATAGTTGTTCTTCAAGATAATTTTTTTGTTTTACTTTTCGAGGCGAAAAGTTCATTGATGTAATTATTTTTCCTGTATCGTTAGTAAGAATTACCGGAATAGTAGTATTGTATTCAAGCATTCTGGACAAAGTAAAACTGATTTCTTGCTCTATCGGGGTTTCTTGAATTTCTTTTACGGCTTGTGCCCAAAGTTCTACTTTGGTACGTTCTTCTTTTGATAATTTTTTCGCTAAATTATTCGAAAACCAAACAGAAGAAATCCCTACTACCCCTGCAAACAAGAGTAATACAAATTTTATTTTCTGTTTTCTCGAATAAATATTCATGAAGCAATTTACAATTTACAATGCAATGTCGTTTAGTTAAGGATTATATTTAATCCTCTATGAGTTTAGTCTAAAAAGTAGATTTTCTCGAAATCAGACCCTTAGGGTTTTAAGTAACAATCTGTAAGTTAAGCATTTAATTTCATTGGATTTTGTTAAATCAAACCCTAAGGGTCTTTTTATACCGAACTCATTTAAAAATCGTAATAAAAATTGCTGATATTTGTACTTATGCCGGCAAAAATATATTTTTCTTTTATTTTGTCTATTTCTCTAATGTCTGCACCTGCGTATATTCGGAAATTATATCTCGGGTTTATAATATAGCCTGCAAATATAGTTTTATGTGAAATTTTTATTTTTGTATCCGGCTTATTATCAATATCATTCAAATAAAAAATATCCGAAAATATTTGATTTGTTTCGGCATCTGTATATTTAAAAGATACAAAAAAGTTTTTAAAATTATACCGACTTATAAATACAAATTCATTAAAATTTGTTCCTAAAGGGTGTGTTAAATCTTGATTATAATGCGACCAAGTTGTATAGCGTTCCGTATTTTTATAAATATCATTTTTTGCAGTGTTGTACTCTGCTTGCAAATACAAATTATGATTATTTAACTTTCCGTAAAGTGCATCAAAAAATTTAATTCCGATTTGATATGCGTTTTTTTTATTTTTCGGGTCATCGGAAGCAAGTTGTGCGTAAAATTGTATATAATCTGTTGCTTTTACTTTCAAATTCAATCCGATAAGTACTTTATTGGGGTTTGAAAATTTGTATTTAACTGTCTGTAAGT
>JAOZMN010000159.1 GCA_029934265.1 Bacteroidales bacterium | reverse complement strand
GAAAATTAATAAAACTTCAATGTTTCATCAATTACAGTATAATCGGGCGAAAGCAAAATCATAAATCAATAATAATCAATCATTTATCAGTTTACTTTAAATTTAAACTCTACTTTTGCAAGTTCTTGATTAGCTTTTACGATTTTATTCTCTAATCCGGCTTTAAAATTTTTCACTTTTTTCAAAATCGTTTCATCGCCGGTTGCAAGAATTTGTGTTGCAAGAATGCCTGCATTTCTTGCTCCGTCGAGTCCGACCGTTGCAACCGGTATTCCGGGAGGCATTTGAAGAATTGAAAGAATCGAATCCCAACCGTCTATCGAAATTGATGCTTTTATTGGCACTCCGATAACAGGCAAAGGAGTTAATGCCGCAATTACGCCCGGTAAATGTGCAGCTCCGCCGGCTCCGGCAATTATTACTCTGATGCCTCTTCCGTAAGCTTTTTTTGCAAAATCCATTGCTTGTGCCGGAGTACGATGAGCCGATAAAGCATTGATTTCAAACGGAATTTCAAATTCGTCCATAATTTCAGCCGCTTGTTTCATTATCGGTAAATCCGATGTGCTGCCCATAATAATACTTACACGAGGAGCTGTTTTTTTAATATTCATAAATTACTTTTTTAATTAATTACTTTAATTGAGTGCAAATTTCTAAAAAAAAATGATATTTTAGCAAATTGTTTTAAAATTGCAGATTAATAATTCCCGAAAATTATTCTTTTTATTTCGGTTTCATATATAATACTTATAAAAGTCTTATTAATCAGGCGAAAGCAAAATTATAAATAGTCAATCATTTATAATTAGATTATATAATTTTCGTTAAAATATTAAATAAGTGTAATATTAAAGTTTGTTTTACGTATATTTTATAAAAATTTCATATACAAGCTTAATAAAATAATAAAAACCAATTAACCAATTTTTTCATGACAGTAAAAATAAAAGACAAGAAATTTAAAGTTGCTATTTCGAGCGAAAAGATTCAAAAAAGAGTAAGTGAAATAGCTCAAGAAATGAACCAAAAACTTGCAGGTAAAGATGTTGTTCTTATTAGTATTCTCAACGGTTCGTTTATGTTTGCTTCCGATTTGATGAAAAAAATCACTTTTGATGCAAAAATTACATTTCTTAAACTTGCATCTTACGATGCAGATGCTTCTACCGGAAAAGTTAAACGACTTATCGGGATTAATGAAAGTCTGAAAGATAAAACGGTAGTTGTAATTGAAGATATTGTCGATACAGGAATTACAATGGAAAGTATTTTATGGCAATTAAAAGGCTATCAGCCCAAAGAAGTTATAATTGCATCATTACTGTTTAAAAAAGAAGCCTTTAAGAAAGATTACAAAATAGATTATATCGGCTTTGATATGCCGAATGAATTTCTTATCGGTTACGGACTTGATTATGACGGTTACGGAAGAAATTACGGCGAAATTTATAGTCTGATACTCGGCGAAAAGAAAGAAATTAATAATGTTTTATTATTTGGTGCACCCGGCTCGGGTAAAGGAACTCAATCGAAAGAAATAATAAAAAAATACAACTTAGTGCATCTTTCGACCGGAGATATTTTAAGATATGCAATAGAAACAAATACTAAACTCGGACAAGAAGCTAAACAATACATGGACAGAGGCGGTTTTGTCCCTGATAAATTAGTGCTTGACCTTATAGAACAACGACTTGAAATGAATATCGGCACCTCCGGATTTATTTTTGACGGTTTCCCGAGAACTGTAGAGCAAGCAAAATCTTTAGATGATTTAATGAATAAAAAAAATCTTAACATATCGGGAATGATAGCACTTGATGTTGAAATACCGGAATTAAAACAAAGGTTGCTTAAAAGAGCTAAAACAGGAAACAGAGTAGATGATACTCCTGAAATTATCGAAAACAGAATACGAATTTATAAAGAAAAAACGGCTCCGGTTATGGAATATTATAAAGAACGAAATAAATTACACGTTATAAACGGAAGTGGTAAAATAGACGATATTTTTAAAGAAATTTCAAAAATAATGGACACGTTTTGACAATGAAGAAATTATAATGAACAATAAATAATTGGCTGTTTGTTTTTAGCAAAAAACGGAGAGTAATTCAAATTTTTGTTTATTTTTTTGAAGTATAAAATAATTTTAAAAACTCAATAATAATTTATCGAATATTGTTCGTTACTCATTGTAAATTCAGACCTGAAAAAACAAGTATAAATAATTAGGTATTGTTAATTATAAAAGTATCTTGACATTTACTTAATGATAACTTTCTAATTAACCGAATTTTACACGAGTGCGTAAGCAACATTAAAAAGGTCAGAGACCTTGTAAGACACATAGTTAGCCAAAATATTAAAACAGACGGAGGTCTGAAATTATAAAAAACATGATTTAATTAAATGGGAAAATCAAATTTTATTGACCACGTAAGGTTGTATTGCAGAAGCGGAAACGGAGGAGCAGGTTCCGCACATTTGATGCGTGATAATCGTACTACCAAAGGAGGACCGGACGGTGGAGACGGAGGTCGAGGCGGGCATATTATACTGACCGGAAATAAAAATTTATGGACTTTGATACATCTCCGGTATCAAAAACACGTTTTTGCGGAAAGTGGTTTTTATGGTTCAAAATCAAGAAGTTCGGGAGCTGCCGGCAAGGACCAAGTTTTGGAAGTTCCGTTGGGAACTGTTGCAAAAAATTCAGAAACAGGAGAAATTCTTTTTGAAATAACCGAACACGGAGAAACAAAAATTCTTGTCGAAGGCGGAAAGGGAGGACTTGGAAATTGGCATTTTAAATCCTCGACAAACCAAACTCCGAGATACGCACAGCCCGGATTGGAAGGATTGGAAGGTATATATGTTCTTGAACTCAAAGTCCTTGCCGATGTAGGGTTGGTAGGATTTCCGAGTGCCGGAAAATCAACGCTTTTATCTGTTGTTTCGGCGGCAAAACCTGAAATTGCAGAATATCATTTCACTACATTGACTCCTAATTTGGGAATAGTAAACCACAGAGAGCAAAAATCGTTCGTAATGGCTGATATTCCCGGAATTATTGAAGGTGCAAGCGAAGGGAAGGGGCTCGGATTGCGTTTTTTGAGACATATCGAACGTAATTCAATATTATTATTCCTCGTGCCGGCTGACAGCGATGATATAGATAAAGAATATAACATTCTTTTGCAAGAACTTAAAAAATACAATCCGGAACTTCTCGATAAAGATAGATTTCTTGCAATATCAAAATCTGATTTGCTTGATGATGAGCTTATTGAAGAAATCAAAAAAGAACTTCCCGATATTTCTTATGAATTTATTTCTTCAATAACCGGACAAGGAATCCAAAAATTAAAAGATAAACTTTGGACACTTATGAATAAGGAAAGTTAAAAAGATGTCGATTTTTTAACTGTTTTTTTTCAATATTTTAAAATGAAAAATATAATTTTATTAATCTTACTAATTGCTTCTTTTTCAGGCTTTTCTCAAAATGAATGGAATAAAGAAAAAGACCAAAACGGAATAATTTTATATACAAGAAATGTCGAGGGCGAAGGAATAAAAGAATTTAAAGCTGTAATGACTTTAAAAACCGATATACGAACTTTAGAGAAAATCTTGGATAATTATAAAGATTTTCCGAATTGGCAGACAAATCTTACTCGAATAGAAACGATTAAAAAAATATCAAACAATCAAATTTTCGAGCATTATTTTACAGACCTTCCTTGGCCGATAGATAATAGAGATTTAATAACTTTGTTGCAAAAAAAATATTCGACCGACAAAAAAATAATAACTTATAATTATTATTGTGTCCCGAATTACCTGCCCAAAGAAGAAAATTATTTGAGAGTTAAAAAGTCGGAAGGTTTTTGGAAACTTACTGAAAAATCAGGTTATACCACAATTATATATCAATTCAAAGCAGACCCCGGTGGAAATATTCCTGATTGGTTGATAAATTCTTTTTTAATTGACGGACCTTTTGAAACAATGAGTAATTTAAAGAAAAAAATTAAATAAAGTCTTCGACTTATTTAATGGGGTGGGAGACGATTTGTGCTTGTAAGTCATTGGTAATATGATTGTTATGTGGCTGTTTATACAAAAAAAGTATTTTTTTTCGCAATCAGACCCTTAGGGCTTTAATTAAAAGACTGTAAATTAAACATTTAGATTCATTAAATTTTGTTAAATCAAACCCTAAGGGTCTTTTTATACAGAACTCATTATTAGTATAAATATGTCGAAAATTCCTTTTAATAATTTCAAAGAAGAATATTCTTCTCAAAAAAAAGAAATAGATCAAGCCGTGCAAAGAGTTTTGGAAAGCGGTTGGTTTATTCTCGGAAACGAAACAAAATTATTTGAAGAAGAATTTGCAAAATATATCGGGACAAAATATTGTGTCGGTGTTGCTTCCGGAACAGAAGCGATTGCACTTTCATTAATGGCAATCGGAATAAAAGCCGGCGACCAAGTTATCACGACCAACATGACTGCTTTTCCTACAATTACCGGAATAATGCAAGCAGGAGCCGTGCCGGTTGTTGTCGATATTCATGAAAATTCAGCTTTGATAAAAGTTTCGGAAATTGAAAATAAAATTACCGCAAAAACAAAAGCAATTTTGCCGGTTCATATTTATGGACAAAGTTGCGATATGGACGAAATAAAGCAAATCGGTATAAAATACAATATCGAAATAATTGAAGATTGTGCACAATCGACCGGCACGACTTACAAAGAAAATAAAACAGGAACTTTCGGTTCTTGTGCCGCTTTTTCGTTTTATCCTACAAAAAATCTCGGTGCGTATGGTGATGCCGGAGCCATAACAACCAATAATAAAGATTATTACGAAAAATTATTGAAACTTAGAAATTACGGACAAGGTAAAAGATATTATCACGATGAAAAAGGTATAAACAGTAGAATAGACGAATTGCAAGCCGCTATATTAAGAAGTAAGCTGAAATTTATTGATATTAGAAATAACAGAAGAAGAGAAATCGCAAAAATATACAAATCCGAACTGAAAAATATAAAATTTATATACGAAAATCCTTACGGAAAATCAAACTATCATCTGTTTCCTATCAAAATTCAAGACCGAAATTTATTTTCCGACTATCTGAATAAGAAAGGAATAGCAAATTTAATTCATTATCCGATTCCGATAAATAAGCAAAAAGCATTTGTCGGACAAAAGACGGAAAAATTTACAAACACAGAAAAATTTACAAAAGAAATATTGAGTATTCCAATATATCCGGAACTTTCGGAAAAAGAAATTAATTATATTATCGAAACAATTAATGAGTTCAGTCTAAAAAGTTCTAAAATTAAAAGTTTATAAATAATGCAGGCGTTTTTCATAAGTGTAAAGCAAATGTTGTGTTGCCTATCTTTCAGCATGGAAGTTTGCTGTTAGTAAATTGTTTTATTTTCATTGTTTAAACGTTTTTATTAATTTCGGATTTTGAGAACTGTGAAAAATTCTTATAATTACGATTTTAGTTTCAAATTCTTTGTAAAAAACTTTGTAATTACTGACAACTAAACGTCTGTAATTTTTGTTGTACTCATCAATTTGTCCGGACTTGGTAAAACCGGGAATTTTGAGTACAAATGTTTGTTCCATTATTTTATCAACTAAACGGTTTGCTGAAATACCGGAAAATTTAGAATAATAGTCATAAATGCTTTTTAAATCTTTTTTGGCACTTAACGACCAGATTATTTTTTTTGATTTTTCCATGTGCCTATCTCTTCTAATAAATTTTCATGTGTTACTGTATTACCGTTTTCAAAATCTGTCAGACCTTCTGCAAGTTTATTGTTATACTCTTTGATAGTTAATGCTTTCGGAGTTTGTAAGCCAAGTATGTTACTTATCCAGTCGGCTTTAAATTCTTTGAAAATTGAAATACGGTCTTGAAAATTTAACTGTCGTAATATAGATATTATCTGATGATTTGTTAGTGATGTTTCCATTGTTAAGTTTTTTATTAGATGAGTTCAGTCTATAAAGTATAAAGTTTTTAAAGTTAAAAGTATAATAATTAGATATTTAAACAAAAATAAGAATCCAGGTTAAGTGATTGGTATTCAGCAGGATAACGTTATAAATTTTCAACTTTATGATTTTTTAAACTGAACTCTTAAATGTATTTTACCTTTGAAGTAAGTTTACAATATCCGCCCGAAATGTCAAGTTTCAAAATGCAAAATAACGCAGTAATTTGCACTTATGCAAAATGCCATAATGCAGGTTAAATTTACGAAAAAATATTTGTTGTGATATTTTTTTGTAAATAATCGACAATAGATATAATTATTTGATTTGTAAATGTTTTTTTGGAATCAAACGGTGTTTCTTGATTTAGTTCCGGAAACCAATAAATCATTACTCTGTGATAGCCGGGCAGTTTGAGTTTCAGCTCTTCTCTGTAAAGAAAATATCCCAAAGCAGTAATACTGTTATCGTTTTCCGAAAGTATGGACTTTGTTTCTTCTATATAATTTTTTTTATTGAAAGATTCATTAATGCGTTCGTAAAATGTTTTTATTCTTGTACTTAGGTCAGAATAATCTGTTTCCAGTCGAGTACAAAGTTTTTTTATTTGTTTATCCTTTTCCAACAAATT
>JAOZMN010000565.1 GCA_029934265.1 Bacteroidales bacterium | reverse complement strand
ATAGTTCCTTTCCCGAATTGTTTGTCGATTTTATCGAGCGTGGACTGTAATGCTTTCAGCTTGTCCGATATAGGATTTGTACTGTCTTTTTTTGCCATAATTTTTACTGAATTTTAGAGGTTAAAGTTTAATTGACAAAGGTAAATTTAATTTTCGGATTTGAAAAATGTTAAAATTTGAATAAATTATTTATACTTTTGTTTCCAAAAAAATAAAGTTTGAAAAAAATACTTATTATAACTTATTATTGGCCTCCTTCCGGAGCAATCGGGGTTCACAGATGCTTGAAATTTGCTAAATTTCTAAGAAATTACGAATGGGAGCCGATAATATATACGGCAAAAGATGCTCAATATCCGTATCTTGACAGTTCTAATTTTAAGCATATTCCGGAAGGGATAACCGTGCTTAAACGAAAAATACTTGAACCTTTTAATTTGTTTAAGTTATTTTCAGGACGAAAAAAAACTTCTGTTCTCACAAATCCTGTTCAAGTAAGAGATAAAAAACAGAAATTTGTCGATAAATTATCAATTTGGATAAGAGGAAATTTTTTTATTCCCGATGCTCGTTCCTTGTGGATAAAACCTTCGGTACGCTACCTTTCAAAATATTTGAAAGAAAATAAAATTGATGCAATTCTCTCGGACGGTCCTCCACATACTAATACTGCAATTGCTTGTAAATTATCCCGTAAATTTAATATCCCTTGGCTTGCCGACTATCAAGACCCTTGGACGCAAGTAGATTATTACAAGGAATTTATGCTTAGCAATTTTGCAGATAAAAAGCATAAAAAAATGGAGCAAGAAGCATTCCAAACCGCAAAAAAAACAACGATTGCAAGTCCGACTTGGAAAAAAGACCTCGAAAGTATTGGAGCAAAAAATGTTGATGTAATTTTTTGGGGTTATGATGAAGATGATTTTGTCGGTATAGAAGCTCAAAAACAGGACGATTTTGTAATTTCTCATGCCGGATTATTCGGACATGATAGAAATCCGACAGATTTTTTCAAGGCACTGAAAGATTTAATGTCTGAAAATAAATTATTTGCTGATAAACTGAAGCTGAAACTTGCCGGACCGATTGATTATTTTGTAAAACAGGCAATTACAGAAGCCGATTTAGACCAAAATACAGAACTGCTTGGAAGCATTCCTCGAAATGATGCTTTACAACTGACAGTAAATTCTTCAATACTTTTACTGCCTCTAAATAAGGCTGATAACGTGCAAGGACGAATACCCGGAAAATTATTTGAACAGATGAGAAGCAATGTTCCGATTTTATGTTTTTCGCCAAAAGGTACAGATGTCGAAAATATCATAAATGAAACTAAAACCGGTAAAAGTTTTGAATATTCCGATTATCAAGGTATTAAAAATTATATTTTGGAATTATTTGAAAATTTTATGGAAAATAAAATTAATAAAGAGAATAAAAATATTGAAAAATATTCACAAAAAAATCAAGTTGAAAAACTTGCGGAATATTTGAATGAAATAATTTAAAGGTAGAAAACAACCCGGTTTAAATAAGTCTGTTTTGTATTTTTTCAAAGAAATTCACGTCCGGAGTGTAGAAATGACCGTCTAAAAAAATATTTTTTTTGAAGTGATTTATATACTTATCCGTTTTTTTCTTGTCGATAATTATTTTATCCATTATTTCGGATAAATTTTTGTTTTTAATTTCCGGAAAATAAACGGAAAGTGGACTGTTTTTATAAAAAGATTTTCCGAGCAAAAGTA
>JAOZMN010000158.1:1133-6695 GCA_029934265.1 Bacteroidales bacterium | reverse complement strand
ACTTTTTCCGTACCGGAACCGGTTGCCGTATTTTTTCCTTCAAGAACGGCTTTTAATAAATGAAAGTTTTTATCGCTGTATTTCAAAACATTATTTTGAGCGAAAATACTGCTCGATATGAAAGCTATTACTGCTATTGATAATAAAATTCTTTTCATTGCTTGAATTTTTAAAGTTTATAATAATTAATTAAACACCAATATTTAACGTTAAAAAATTTAATAATTTTACAAATATACAAATTTTATTTTATTCTTTGTAACTTTTTATAATTTTATGCGTTTTACGTTTGTTAAATTAATAATTCTATAGAAAATGAAAAAAATTATAATTTTTATTCCGGTAATATTTATGTTTTTACAGCCGGTAAACGCCCAGAAAGATACAACCGAAATAAAAATCGGGAAAAAGAAATTTATCATTATTGATGATAATTTCAAAAATGACAGAGACATCAGAGATTTGGAATCGAGTATAATTGTTTTTGAAAAAGAAAAAGAAAGAGCCGAAAAAGAACTTGTAATTCTGAAAAAAGAAAATTCGGAATTAAAAGATTCTTTAAATAATCAAAAAATAACAGAAGTGCAGAAAGAAAATATTTCGGAAAAACTAAAATTTTCGGAAAAGAAAATTTTAGATAAAAAAAAGAAAATATTGTCATTTGAAAACGGAATTATTGAATTAAAAAATGATATTGCCGAAATAAAAAATAGAATGTCAGAAAACGATACTGTAAGCCGACCCAAAACGGAAACATGGAGCAGAAACAACAAATTTCTTAAAAAAAACAATTACGGTAAATTTAATGCTCATTGGTCGGGTTTTAGAATCGGTCTGAATAATTTCATGAACCAAGATTATAATTTTGATTTGCCTGCAAACACGGAATACATGAAATTAAATCCTGAAAAATCTTGGAATTTTTCTCTTAATGTCAAAGAATTTAATTTTCCGATAATTAAAAAAAATATAGGATTTTTTACCGGTGTCGGTCTTGAATGGAGCAGTTTTTCATTTTACGAAAATATAACTTTATACGAAGATGAAAATAATATCATAAATGCACATTATATCGAAAAAGATGTTAAAACGTTTACCAAGAATAAGTTAAATACAGGTTATCTTACGGTACCGATGGCTTTTGAATATCAAACTTCGGGGGAAAATAAGTTTTACATCAGCGTTGGAGCGGTCGGCAGTTTGCGACTTTATACCAAGCAAAAACAAAAATATATTTTAAATTCTTCGAAAATAAAGAATAAAACTCTTGATAATTTTCAAGTAAATCCTTTTAAATACGAACTTTTTGCTCAAGTCGGTTATAAAGGGGTTTCTTTGTTTGTAAATCGCAGTTTTTCTACTTTTTTTCGGAAAAATCAAGGACCGGAACTTTATCCGATAACCATAGGTTTGTCGTTTACGGGAAATTAAGGTCTTTCCTTTCTTTATCAAGGGTTTCGCTTTGCGGGAAACCCTTAATATAATCTTCACGAATATAATTTTATAATTTTTTTCAATACTTTATTTCGTTTTTTATAAAGTTTTTTGCTTGTTTTTTTTTCAATTTCCGAATAAAATTCTTTATCAGTTTGTTTTTGCTTGTTAATTTCTTCCCAAGTCCAAAAATTCACGGATAATCCTGCCAACAGTGCGACTCCGAGTGCTGTTGTCTCTATATTTTCGTATCGAATTACTTTCTTTTGAAGAATATCCGATTGAAATTGCATCAAAAAATTATTGGCGGAAACTCCTCCGGCAACTTTGAGAGATTTTAGCTTTGCTCCGGAATCGTTTTGCATTGCCGAAATTACATCTTTTACACTAAAGGCTATTGCTTCCATCGCTGCTCTTACAATGTGTTCGGAAGATGTTTTTTGTGTAATTCCGAAAATAGTTCCTCTTGTTTTAGGCTTCCAATATGGTGTTCCAAGCCCTGAAAAAGCCGGCACAAAATAAACTCCTTTTGTTGATTTTATCTTACGACATATCTTATCGGTATCTTCCGGTTTTTCGATAATTTTAAGTTCGTTTTGCAACCAATTCACAACTGAACCGGCTTCAAAAACACTGCCTTCGAGAGCGTAAGTTATTTTGTTGTCAATGCCCCATGCAATAGTTGAAAGCAGTCCGTTTTCGGATATGGATAATTTTTTGCCGGTATTCATAAGCATAAAACAACCTGTTCCGTAAGTTGCGGTTACATCAGCTTTTCTGAAACAATTTTGTCCAAAAAGTGCCGCTTGCTGGTCGCCTGCAATTCCGGAAATTTTTATTCCCGATAAACTTGAAAAATCCGGTGAAACTTCCCCGATAATTTCGGAAGAATTTACAACTTTCGGAAGCATTGTTTCAGGTATTCCGAAATATTTTAATATTTTTTTGTCCCATTTCAAAGTGCGAATGTTGAACAGCATTGTTCGTGAAGCATTTGAAAAATCAGTAACATGATGTTTTCCGCCGGTAAGTTTCCAAACCAACCAAGTATCTACCGTTCCGCACAATAATTCTTCATTTAAGGCTTTTTTTCTTGCATTTTTTACATTTTCGAGTATCCAGCGAATTTTTGTTGCCGAAAAATAAGCATCAATGGTAAGTCCGGTATTTTTTTTTATGTATTTTGAAATTTTATTGTTACTGATTTCGTTACACATATCACCGGTTCGTGTATCTTGCCAGACTATTGCATTATAAACCGGTTCGCCTGTTTTTTTATCCCAAACAATAATTGTTTCACGCTGATTTGTGATACCGATACCGGCTATTTCTTCGGATTTTATATTATTTTTATTCAAAATATTAACGGCACAGTTTAATTGTGAAGTCCAAATTTCTTCCGGTTTTTGCTCCACCCTGCCGGCTTTGGGATAATATTGTTTGTATTCTTTTTGCTCTATTGCAACAATTTTTTGTTCTTTGTCGAACAAAACCGCACGAGAGCTGCTTGTGCCTTGGTCTAATGATAAAATAAGGTCTTTGACCTTTTTAACATTGCTTTTATTATCGTGTAAAATTGTCATAATCAATAAATTATATACAAGTAGGGTTTCTACTCAAAAAAGTATGATAAAAATCTAATTTGAGCAAACACAAAATTAACGAACAAGATTCTTATTTTCAATGATTTACAAATTCTAAAAAGATGGAAAAAAAACTTCAAATTTTAAAAACAGAACGTCTTATTTTAAGAGAAATATCTATAGAAGACAAAAACGAAATTTTTAATATTTTTTCCGATAAAAATATATTAAAATATACTGATAATGAAATTCATAAAGATATTAACGACAGTATTTCTTTAATCGAAAAATATAAAAGAGAGCTTAAAAACGGAGAAAGTTATCGTTGGGCAGTATGTCTTAAAACCGATGGCAAACTTATAGGCACAGTTTCTTTGTATCATATTGATTATAAGCATAAATTTGCGACAATAGGAAGTATTTTATTGTCCGAATTTCAAAGAAAAGGAATTATTCCGGAAGCTCAAAAAGCTACTTTTGACTTTGCTTTTAATATCCTTAAATTAAATCGGTTAGAGGGTCAAGTTTATACGGAAAATTTCCCTTCGATAAAAAAATTGGAAAAACTCGGTTTTGAACGTGAAGGAAAGTTAAGACAAAATTTTGTAATAAATAAAAAATTTTGTGATTCGTATATGTATTCTTTGCTGAAAAAAATGATATAATGGTTTAAAGGTACAATATTTTCATTATAAAGATATTATATCATTAAACCATTATATCATTAAATAATTAAACTTAAACGCAGGCTTTCACAAGGTCTGCGGCTTCTTGCAGGGTGATTGCGGATTGAACTTCCAAACCTGAATTTTTGATTAGTTCAGCTCCTTCTTCGGCGTTTGTACCTTGAAGTCGTACAATTATCGGAATTTTTATGTTACCTATTGATTTATAAGCATCTACAACTCCTTGTGCTACTCTGTCGCAACGAACGATTCCTCCGAAAATATTAAGCAAAATAGCTTTTACGCTGTCGTCCTGTAATATTATTCTGAAACCTGCCTCAACAGTTGTGGCGTTTGCACTTCCTCCTACATCAAGGAAATTTGCAGGCGAACCTCCACTTTGCTTGATGATGTCCATAGTTGCCATTGCAAGTCCGGCTCCGTTTACCATACAGCCTACGTCTCCGTCCAATTTGATAAAGTTCAAATCGTATTCTCCGGCTTCTACTTCTGCGGGGTCTTCTTCGGTAACGTCTCTCATTGCAGCATAATCTTTATGTCTGTAAAGAGCGTTATCGTCCAAATTTACTTTTGAATCTACGGCAAGAATTTTATTGTCGGAAGTTTTAAGTACCGGATTTATTTCAAACATTGCAGAATCGGTTGCTTCGTAAGCTTTGTATAAAGCACTTACAAATTTAACCATTTCTTTGTTTGCCTGTCCTTCCAAGCCAAGATTAAATGCTATTTTTCGAGCTTGAAACGGAAGTAGTCCTGTTTTCGGGTCAATTTCTTCTTTATAAATAAGTTCCGGAGTTTTTTCGGCTACTGTTTCGATGTCCATTCCTCCTTCGGTGGAATACATTATAATATTTCTGCCGGTAGCACGGTTTAATAAAACTCCCATGTAAAATTCGGACGTTTCCGATTCGCCGGGATAGTAAACATCTTGTGCTACAAGCACTTTACTTACTTTTTTTCCTACAGGTCCGGTTTGGTGAGTTACAAGTTGCATTCCGATAATTTGTCCTGCAATTTCTTTTACTTCTTCGAGTGATTTGGCAAGTTTTACACCTCCGCCTTTACCTCGACCTCCGGCGTGTATTTGAGCTTTTACTACCCACCAGCTTGTGCCGGTTTGTTCGGTAAGTTTCTTGGCTGCTTCTACTGCTTCTTCGGCTGTATCGGCAACTATCCCTTCTTGTATTCGTACTCCAAAACTTTTGAGTATCCCTTTTCCTTGATATTCATGTAAATTCATTACTTGTATTTTAAAAGGTTAAGGTCATTGACCTATTTTTATTATTAATTAATAAGCAGATGTTTTTTAATTTTTACGAAACTAAACACTCCCTGTATTTTTATATCAACTCAAATTTACTTTCGACCTCCAAAATTAAGTATTTTGATTGATATATAAAAAAACAAGACCTGTTTATATATATATAGATTTCTACATATTATATATTTAATTGATAATAAGCCGATTAGTTGAAATAAAAAAGTTCCGATTTCATGAAATCGGAACTTTTTTATTTTTGTTTGGAAGTCATCGGATTAATTTTTACATCATTCCGCCCATTCCACCCATTCCGCCCATTCCACCCGGAGGCATCATTGGTGCGGCTTCTTCTTCTTTTTCATCGACAAGTACACATTCGGTTGTAAGGAACATTCCTGCGATTGATGCGGCATTTTCGAGTGCTATTCTTGTTACTTTTGCAGGGTCGATAACGCCTGTTTCAAAAAGATTTTCATAAGTAGCTGTTCGTGCATTGTAACCGAAATCGGCTTCGCCTTCTTTCACTTTTTGTACAATAATCGAACCCTCTTGTCCTGCATTTTCGGAAATTAATCTTAACGGTTCTTCCAAAGCTCGT
>JAOZMN010000158.1:0-1123 GCA_029934265.1 Bacteroidales bacterium | reverse complement strand
GCTCGTTTTATGATTTCAACTCCTGTTGCTTCATCTTCGTTGTCGGTTTTAACATTGTCCAAAGAAGCTATGGCACGAATATAAGCAATTCCGCCACCGGGAACAATTCCTTCTTCGACTGCTGCACGAGTTGCACTTAGTGCATCGTCCACACGGTCTTTTTTCTCTTTCATTTCAACTTCTGATGATGCGCCAACATACAATACTGCTACTCCACCGGCAAGTTTTGCAAGACGTTCTTGAAGTTTTTCTTTATCATAATCGGAAGTTGTTATTTCGATTTGAGTTTTAATTTCTTTAATTCTCGCTTCGATATTTGTTTTTTCTCCGCTTCCGTTTACAATAGTTGTATTTTCTTTGTCGATAACCATTTTTTCGGCTTTACCACACATTTCGAGTGTTGCGTTTTCAAGTTTTAAGCCTTTATCTTCGGTGATAACCGTTCCTCCGGTAAGAATTGCAATATCTTCGAGCATTTCTTTTCTGCGGTCGCCGAAACCGGGTGCTTTTACGGCAGCTACTTTAAGTGAACCTCTTAATTTATTAACAACAAGTGTTGCAAGTGCCTCTCCTTCAATATCTTCTGCAATAATCATAAGCGGACGACCTTCTTGTGCCGCAGGTTCGAGTACGGACATAAGGTCTTTCATTGTGGATATTTTTTTGTCGCACAATAATATATAAGGGCTTTCGATTACGGCTTCCATTTTTTCGGTGTCGGTAATGAAATAAGGAGAGATATATCCTCTGTCAAATTGCATTCCTTCAACGGTTTCAACTGTAGTATCGGTTCCTTTGGCTTCTTCAACGGTTATTACTCCGTCTTTTTTTACGATAGCCATTGCTTGTGCAATAAGTTTACCGATTTCGTTGTCGTTGTTTGCGGAAATTTTCGCAACTTGTTCTATTTTGTTATTGTCGTCTCCTACTTCTTGCGATTGCTCTTTTATTGAAGCAACAACAGAGGATACTGCTTTACTGATACCTCTTTTTAAGTCCATCGGATTTGCTCCGGCGGTTACATTTTTCAGTCCGACATTGATAATTGATTGTGCCAAAACTGTAGCGGTTGTTGTTCCGTCTCCGGCATCGTCTCCTGTTTTTGAGGCTACTTCTTTTACCA
>JAOZMN010000157.1 GCA_029934265.1 Bacteroidales bacterium | reverse complement strand
TATTCAATTTGGCAACTTCATTAATAATATAATCCGTTCTTTTTATTTTTGCACTAATTTCCCCAACACAAAGAATTACCCTCTCTGTATATATTTTATATTTATTTTTTAATTCTGTTTTTGTTATTTTTTCATTTTGTTTCCGATTAATTTCACAAAAATGTGGAAGCAATTTAAAGTTTTTTACTTTATTTGGGTATTTTGCAATAAGTTTATTGTAGTTTTCAATATTTACGTCATGAATAATATCTGCGGTATTAAAATAATGTTCTGAAGACATATTAATACCATGCGTAAATATAACTTTAGGATTTCCTCTTACTATATTTTTAAATTTGAATAATGTTTTAGCCGTCATTGGCTCCATTGTGTATATTACATCAACTTTAATTTGTCTAATAAAACAATATATAATAAAATGAAAACTAAAAAATAAATACTCCCAGTACATATCAAAGCCATAAAATTTCGTTAAAAATTTCACTATTTTGCTGTTCCATTCAGGTCGAGAAATAACAATTTCTTTTTCACTACTTATTCCTGTTCCTTTAAAAAATAAAAGCTCAGTATTTTTTTTATTTTCTTTAGATAATTTTTCAAATAATTGCCTGCTAAATATTTCATACCCTCTCGGACGACTATCAGAACCGGAACTTAATATTGCAACTATTTTTTTCTTCATAAACTACTCGATAATTTCACCTTTTTCAAGTATATGCTTTTTAAGGTTATCATTTTTAAGTGTTTCAAAATGCAGTATATCAATAAAATACGGAATTGGAAGTTCTTCATTTAATTCGTAATTTAGTCTTGAAACTAATCGAAAATTTATTTTTTCTCCGAAGATACAAATATCAATATCAGAGCCTTTTTTGTAATTTCCCATTGCACGAGAACCAAAAATTACAGCTTTTTCAATTTCAGGAAATTTAGAAATTCCAAGAAGTATATTATCAATATCTCTTTTTAATAAGCCGAAATTATTTTGTTTCATATTTTCTTAAGGAAAAAATTATATAATTCTTTTATCATATCAAAATATTTCAAAATAATCTTATCGCTTATTTCTAATATTGTTTCTTCATCATAAGTATGAGCAGTCAGGTTTCTATCTTCAAGTGCATCTATCCAATCATACTCGTTATCTAAAATTTCAATTTGAATAGCGGTTTTAATAGCTGTACGAGGACTTTTAACTTTAAAATTTTCAAATTCTAAATAGTCTTTTAATATTTTCCATGACAATTCAAATGCTACTTCATAAAATTGAATGAGACCACCTCTTTCAGCTTCACTCATATTTTCAATTTTAATTGTTCTTTCCAACAAAAAAAATGATTTTTGAAAATTTTCAAATCTTTGTTTCCAACGTATTTCTTTTAAATTTTCCATAAACCTTTTTAAATTTCAAATATAGAATACAAAAATACAATTTATTTCCGAAAAAAAAACACCCTTGATATATTAACTAAATCAAGGGTATTATTTTTAAATAAGAATAAACTTTATAATTCGTCTTTAAGTGTTGCTTGTGCAGCTGCAAGTCGTGCTATCGGCACTCTGTAAGGTGAGCAACTAACATAATCAAGTCCTGTTCTGTGGCAAAACTCTACTGAACTTGGTTCTCCTCCGTGTTCTCCGCAAATTCCGAGTTTGATATTCGGACGAGTTTTTTTACCTTTTTCGCAAGCCATTTTTACGAGTTGCCCGATACCTTCTTGGTCCAGCACTTCAAATGGGTCGTTTTTAAGGATACCTTTTTCTATATAAATAGGTAAGAATTTACCTGCGTCGTCTCTTGAGTAACCGAAGCCCATTTGTGTAAGGTCGTTAGTTCCAAAGGAGAAGAACTCTGCTGATTTTGCAATTTCATCGGCTGTAAGTGCAGCACGAGGAATTTCAATCATAGTTCCTACAAGATGTTCTATTGTATCGTTTCTTTCTTCAAATACTTTTGCAATAGTTTCTCTTGTAATGTCTTCTTGCATTTTCATTTCCTCGTAAGTACCTGTAAGGGGTATCATTATTTCAGGTTTTGCTACAATACCTTGTTCTTTAAGGTTTAAGCAAGCCTCAATAATTGCACGAACTTGTGTTTCTGTAATTTCAGGATATGTATTTCCCAAACGGCAACCTCTATGTCCGAGCATTGGGTTAAATTCCGAAAGACTTTCAATTTTTTGTTTGATTTTCTTTACAGAAATACCCATAACTTTCGCCATTTGTTTTTGTCCTTTTTTATCGTGAGGAACAAATTCATGTAAAGGTGGGTCTAATAAACGAACTGTTACCGGCAAGTCGTGCATTGCTTTGAATACTTCTTCAAAATCGGCACGTTGAATTGGCAATAATTTTTCTAATGCTTTTTTACGTTTTTTAAGATTTTTGGCAAGTATCATTTCTCGCATTGCGATAATTCTTTCACCTTCAAAAAACATGTGTTCCGTTCGGCAAAGTCCTATTCCTTTTGCTCCAAACTCTCTTGCTACTGCTGCATCTTTACCGGTATCGGCATTTGTACGAACATACATTCTTGAATATTTATCCGAAAGTTCCATTATCTTGGCAAAATCTCCGCCGACTTTCGCTTCCATAGTATCAAGTTTACCTACATAAACTTCTCCGGTTGTTCCGTTTAATGAAATCCAATCGCCTTCTTTAAATTTCTTTCCTCCGGCTTCCATTGTGCGAGCTTTATAATCGATAAGCAATCCTCCGGCTCCTGAAACACAACATTTTCCCATTCCTCTTGCCACAACGGCAGCGTGGGAAGTCATGCCTCCTTTTGCGGTTAAAATTCCTTTTGCGGCATCCATTCCGGAAAGGTCTTCCGGTGAGGTTTCAATTCTTACAAGTATTACATCTTTCCCTTTTGCCCTTTCAGCTTCAGCATCATCGGCATGGAAAACAATTTTTCCGGAAGCGGCTCCGGGTGAAGCCGGTAATCCTTTAGCACATATTTCTGCTGCTTTTATTGCATCTAAATCAAAAACAGGGTGTAAAAGTTCGTCTAATTTATTAGGCTCTTGACGTAAAATTGCAGTTTTTTCGTCAATAAGTCCTTCTTCAATCATGTCGATTGCAATTTTAATCATTGCCGCACCGGTTCGCTTGCCGTTACGAGTTTGAAGTAACCAAAGTTTACCATCTTGGATAGTAAACTCAAGGTCTTGCATATCTTTATAATGTTTTTCAAGATTATTTTGAATTTCATTAAGTTCGGTATATTGTGTTGGCATTCTTTCCTCTAAGGAAGGATATTTTTCAGCACGTTCTTCTTCTGAAACTTGAGAAAGTTTAGCCCAACGTAACGAACCTTCTTTTGTAATTTGTTGTGGAGTTCGAGTTCCTGCAACAACATCTTCTCCTTGTGCATTTATTAAATATTCACCGTTAAAAAGGTTCTCACCTGTACCTGCATCACGGGTAAAAGCCACTCCGGTAGCGGAATTAGTCCCCATATTTCCGTAAACCATTGCTTGAACATTTACAGCAGTTCCCCATTCTCCGGGAATTTTGTTCATTCTCCTGTAATAAATTGCACGATCTGTATTCCAGCTGTCGAAAACTGCCATTACAGCTCCCCAAAGTTGTTCTAAAGCACTTTCAGGAAAATCATGTCCGGTTTGAGCTTTAACTGCGACTTTAAATTTCGTTACAATTCCTTTTAAATCATCAACAGTAAAATCCGTATCGCTTTCGATACCTTTTTCTTCTTTAACTTCTTCCATTATTTTTTCAAACGGGTCTATGTCTTCTTTTGATTCAGGTTTCATTCCCAAAACAACATCACCGTACATTTGAACAAATCTTCTGTAAGAATCCCAAGCAAAACGGGGGTTATCAGTTTTTGCGGCAATTCCTTCGACAGCTTCATCGTTTAATCCTAAATTCAAAACAGTGTCCATCATACCCGGCATGGAAACTCTTGCTCCGGAACGAACAGAAACCAATAAAGGATTTTCTTTATCACCGAATTTTGCTCCCATAATTCCTTCAACTTCGGAAATTGCGGCTTCAACTTCCGCTCTGATAAGCTCAATAGTTTTTTCTCTACCTTCTTTATTATATTCCGTACAAACTTCGGTTGTAATTGTAAATCCCGGAGGTACCGGAACTCCTACAAGGTTCATTTCGGCAAGGTTAGCTCCTTTTCCGCCGAGTAAATTTTTCATTGAAGTGTTACCTTCAGCTTTTTTGTCTCCAAAGGTGTAAACTCTTTTTTTGTCTGACATGATTTATTAAATTTTATTAATTAATATGATTAAGTCGTTATTTTAAAGTCGTAAAATTACAAATAAAATATTGTATTGCAATAAAATTAAATAATGAGCCTACTCCGAAAAGTCGCATTGCGAGTAATTTACTAAAATTCCTAATAATTGCATACTGATTATCAGTCTGTTAAAAAACTCGCAGTGCGACTAATTACACTTTTTGGACTTTTCGGAGTGGACTCAATAATTGATTATTTTTGATTCGATTCAGGATATTTTTCAAAAATATAATCGTCTTGGTCAAAATAATCGGAAGCAAGTACCATTAAAATTGCATCTTTACTGAAATTGTACATTGTATGCCAATCTTCCGGTTTGATTATTAAGCATTTTTCGGGAATATCCAACCCAAAAACTTGCTCTTCGTTTCCATTATTATTGTAAATTGTGCATTTTCCTTGCAAACAAATTGCTGCTTGTATAGTTTTTTTATGCCTGTGCCCTCCCCTTTCGGAATTATCAACTCCGTAAATATAAAATATCCGCTTAATATCAAAAGGGATTATTTTTTCGATGACGGTTAGATTTCCTCTGTCGTTTGTAAAAGTTTTAAGATTTATTATATGTGCCAACGGTAAAAGTTAAAAATTAAAAGTTTTAAATTCTAATCCATGTTTTCGGGATTAAATCGACTGTTTGAGAGTTTTTTTCTTCATTTGTAAACCATTGTTTTGGTGATATTACTATCTTTTTCGGATTTTTATTCAGCCAAGCTCCCCACCAAGCAAATGTACTATTGGGTATTATCTGATGTTTACACTCGGATAAGAGTTGTAAATAAATTTTAAATTTTTCTCCTGCATATTCATGCTCTACGAAAGTACACGGAAATGATATTTTAAAATTTTCTTTACACCACTCAATATCATCTGAAAAAATATAAAAATAAGGATTGTCAATTCTTTCTGCAATATAATTTATACTTTTTTCATAATATTTCAAACTAAGTTCTCCCATTAATTTATTAGTACCAACTATGTTTATATAATCAGTTCTTCTGAAATTCACACAAACAGAATTAGTATTATTAATTTTTTCCGATAATTCTTTTTGCTTATTATTCAAATTAAATGAAAGTGTAAAATCATTCTTAATTTGATTATCTATATCCGAAAAAAGTTTATAATTTTGCCAATATCCTTGTATCAAAGTGTTATTTCTAATTTGCAATAATTTTTCATTGTTATAATTATATTCTTCTAAAACTAAACTGTATTTATTTATTTTTCTTAATACCCTATAATTTAAGTTATTGGAATTACATTTTTTTATATCGTGTTTACTTGCAAATTTCGTTTCAATATTAAAAATATCTAAATCAAAATTTCGGTGTACAATATTTTCTTTTTGGCTTCTGTCCAGCAAAACGGAAGTGTCTATTTTTAGTTCCGTTTTATTTTTTATTGCCAAATTTTTACCGAATGCGTATTGAAACATTTGATTACCGAGTCCGCCTATTAAACGAGTTATTATCATTATTTTGAGTTGTTATTGTGCTGAATAATTTCATTTAAAATCTTATCCATATCATATTTATAATGCCAATCAGGATAGTGCTTTTTAAATTTAGTCATATCACTTATATACCAAATATGGTCTCCCTCTCTGTTTTTTTCCGATATTTCGTATTTTAATTTATGTCCTGACAACTCTTCTATTCTTTGTATAACTTCTAAAATAGATATATTTGAGTGTCTGCCTCCTCCGATATTATAGATTTCACCTTTTCTCGGTGCTTTGTAAAATTCCCAAAACGCACTAACTACATCATAGCTGTGAATATTATCTCTTACTTGTTTTCCTTTGTAACCAAATATTGTATATTTTTTACCGGTAATTGCACAGGTTACTATATATGATAAAAAACCATGTAATTCCGCTCCGGCATGAGCTTTACCTGTAAGACAACCTCCTCTGAATGTTACAGTGTTCATGTCAAAATATCTTCCATATTCTTGCACCATAATATCGGCGGCAACTTTACTTGCTCCAAAAACACTATGTTTTGAATTATCAATACTCATACTTTCATCAATTCCTGAATGGAAAAATTTATGTTTTTCATCAATTTCCCAGCGTTTTTCAAGTTCTATAAGAGGTAAATTATTAGGCGTGTCTCCATACACCTTATTCGTACTTGTAAAAATAAATGATGCGTTTTTACAATGATTACGTGTTGCTTCCAGAAGATTTAATGTTCCGTTTGCATTAATTGTAAAATCAGTTACAGGCTCTTTTGCCGCCCAGTCGTGTGAAGGTTGTGCTGCTGTATGTATCACAATATCAATATCTTTACTATATTTATTGAATATAGAATTTATTTTTTCAGTATTTCTTATATCAATACTGTAATGTATATAATTTTCTAAATGTTCTGATAAATATTTAACATTTTTGTGAGTACTCGCTTTTTCACCGAAAAAGTATTTTCTCATA
>JAOZMN010000156.1 GCA_029934265.1 Bacteroidales bacterium | reverse complement strand
TTAGTGGATACTTTTCAACCGGAATACCGGGTACTTTTCAATTGAAATATACACTGAACTCCTTTTGTTCCGGCGGTATATGATGGAGTTGCAAAATGAAGCTGCATTCCGTTATCGCTTAACAAACGCCCCTCCCAATGTCCTCTGTTAAATCCAACGGGTAATTCACCAACATGGTCAAGTTTTACTTCCATTCCCCATTCTTTGAATTTATATGCACACCATTCTGCGGCATTATCGTAAGCCGCTGAACCTGTTATTCGCCCGCCGAACCGATTGCACAAAATATCGAGATGTTGCATGGTTCTGTTATCCGTTGTTCCAATTTCAATTATCTTTTTAGTTACGACATCTTGTGAAAAAGACGATGAAGCGGTTATTACAAAAATAAAAAAAGTAATTATTAAATGTTTAAGTTTCATACTTGTAAAATTTATATTAGTAAATTAATTATATTTTCAGACCGGAGGTCTTTGATTTGTTCTACAGGACAAGCCTTCACTCATAACTCGTTAATAATTTGACTATTGTACAAATTTCGGCACGAAAAAACTTATACGAGAGTGCTTCAAATTTATATTGCAAAAATATTATTTTTTATCGAAAAAACAATAAAACTTGACTTATCGCACAAAAATATTATAAAATGTAATTATTAAATGAGACCGGTATAAAAAGGTAATTTTTAGTAATCAGATACTTAGGGTTTTAAGTAAAAAATTGCAAATCAAACATTTAGATTTATTAAATTTCGTTGAATTAAATCCTAATGGTCTTTTTATACCGAACTCAAATATCATAACAAACAAAAGTTTGTTTAATTAAAATTGTTTTTGAATATTTACAAACCGGTTTATTCAATAAATTTCAAAAATTTACCAACTACAACGTAGTATAATTATCATGAAAATAAAAGAACTTACCACGTACATAGAACAAATTGCACCTCTTTCTTATCAAGAAAGTTATGACAATGCAGGCTTAATTACCGGCAATCCGAACGACGAAATAACCGGAGTATTGATAACACTCGACACCGTAGAAGAAGTCGTAGAAGAAGCAATACGAAAAAAAGCAAATTTAATAATTTCACATCACCCGATTATCTTTTTCGGGCTAAAAAAAATAACCGGTAAAAATTATGTCGAGCGTACTATAATAAAAGCAATCAAAAATGACATAGCCATATACGCCGCACATACTAATTTAGATAATGTTATTGGAGGCGTAAACAGTAAAATTGCAGAAAAAATCGGACTAATAAACACCAAAATCCTTTCTCTCGGAAACGAAAAACTTCGTAAAATAGTAACATTCGTACCTTCAGAAAAAGCTCAAAAAGTACGCCAAGCGATGTTCGATGCCGGAGCCGGACAAATAGGAAATTACAGTTCTTGCAGTTATAATACGGAAGGAACAGGAACTTTTAAAGCCGGGAAAAATACAAATGCTTATGTAGGCGAAAAAGGTAAAATTCATTACGAAAAAGAAAGCCGTATCGAAACCGTATATCCACAAGCGTTAGAAAATAAGGTAGTTAATGCTCTTCTAAAATCACACCCTTACGAAGAAGTTGCTTATGATATATATAATGTAGAAAATATTTATTCAAAGGTCGGAGCCGGACTGACAGGCGAACTTTCCAAAGCAATAAATGAAAAAGATTTTTTGCTTTCGCTGAAAAAGATATTTAAAGTCGATTTTATAAAACATACAAAATTTCTCGCTAAGAAGATAAAAAAAGTAGCCTTGTGCGGAGGAGCCGGAAGTTTTTTACTTAAAAATGCAATAGCCTCCGGAGCAGATGTTTTTATCAGTGGAGACTTTAAATATCACGAATATTTTGATGCAGAAAGTAAAATATTAATAGCAGATATAGGACATTTTGAAAGCGAACAATACACAAAAGACATTTTTTATGATATAGTTAGAAAAAAAATTACTAACTTTGCATGTTTTTTATCGGAAATAAATACTAATCCTATCAAATATTTATAAATAAAGATGGCAGAAAAGCAAACAGTCGAAGACAAGTTAAAGCATTTGTACAAACTACAAATTATTGATACAGAAATTGATAATGTTCAAAAATTAAGAGGCGAACTTCCCGAACAAATTAAGGATATGGAAGATGAACTCGAAGGTCTTGAAACAAGGAACTCAAAAATTGAAACTGAAATAAATAATTTTTCAGAAGCAGTTGCTGAAAAAAAAATAGAAATAAAATCTTGTGAAGCTAAAATAGAAAAATACAAGGAGCAACAATCAACTGTTAAAAATAACAGAGAGTACGATTCCTTGACAAAAGAAATTGAATTCCAAGCACTTGAAATACAGCTTTGTAAAAAAAGAATTAAAGAGTATAATCTTGGAGTCGGTCAGAAAAAAGAATTGTTTTCAAACGCAAAAGAAAATTTCAAAGAAAAGAAAACAGACCTGAAACAAAAGAAAACCGAACTTAAAGAAATCGTTACCGAAACTAAAAAAAATGAAGAGAGTCTTGAAAAAAAGAAAATTAAATTAGAGAAAAAAATCGAGCCGCAACTACTCGCTGCTTATAAAAGACTTCATGCCAATTTGAGCAACAAACTTGCAGTAGTTCCGGTGGACAGAAGCTCTTGTGGAGGTTGTTTCAACAAAATACCGCCACAACGACAACTTGACATCGCATCTCGAAAAAGAATAATCGTATGTGAACACTGTGGAAGAATACTCGTGGATTCGCAAATGGGAGAAGAATAAAAAATAGATTTACAGGATAATATTAAATTATTTCTTTTTCGGTTGAAATGCAAATATAAAAAAAAAAATAATATATTTGCACCCCGAAAAAAGTTAATAATTTAGTATGTTTTTAAAAGTACACATATAAAAATTTATATATAATTTTATTGAACAAGTTATTAATCAAGCATTAAACAGAATTGTTCATTATTAATTGTTAATTGTTAAACTAAGTATTCAGACCTTAAAAAAGAAGAATTTAACATGCAAAACAAAGGAGTGATAACACTGCTGGCAATACTTTTGGCTGTAGCCGGTATATACCAGTTATCGTTTACGTTCGTAACATGGAACGTAAGAAACAACGCAAAAGACCAAGCCGAAGAATATCTTGAAAGTAAAAAAGATTATATCGCAACTCTCGGTCTTGAAAAAAAAGAAGAAATATCATATACTGATTCAATTCTTCGAGAAAAAGAACGAAATTATATAGATTCCGTAGCAAGCGAAGAGGCTTATCCTTTATTGGGATATACTTACAGAGATTGCCAATCGAGAGAGATAAATCTCGGACTCGACCTTAAAGGAGGAATGAACGTAACTCTTGAAGTTTCGGTAGTCGGTCTTGTTAAAGGACTTTCAAATAACAGTCAAGACCCGACGTTTTTGAAAGCGTTGAAACTTGCTCAAGAAAAACAAGTAAACAGTCAGGCTGATTTTATGACACTTTTTTATGAGTCGTTCAAAGAAGTGGACAGCGGAGCAAAACTTTCTGCGGTTTTCGGTACGCAAGATTTGCAAGACAGAATTAATTCACGAATGTCAAACGATGAAGTTTTTGCAGTTCTACAAGAAGAAGCAAAAGACGCAATCGACAATTCATTCAATATTCTTCGTACTCGTATTGACCGTTTCGGTGTAGTACAACCGAATATTCAAAGACTTGAAGGAGCAACAGGAAGAATACTGGTTGAACTTCCCGGTATTAAAGAACCGAAAAGGGTTCGTAAATTATTGCAAGGAACAGCAAATCTTGAATTTTGGCTGACTTACAACAATCTTGAAATTTATCCGAAACTTGCTGAAATTAACAATAAGTTGAGAGAAATGGATGCCGGAGAAGACAAGAAAGAAACTATAATTCCCGACAGCACGGCAACCATAACCGATACGACAGGTAACGAAAACTTACAAGACACAACAAATACTGAAATTTCATTATTAGACGATACCCTAAAAACAGAACAAACCGATTTACTGAAAGACAGTACTGAAAATAAAATAAAACAAGAGGAAGCCATTAATGATTATATAAAGCAAAACCCTCTGTTTGCGGTACTTCGTCCAAGAATAGGAGTTGACCAAAAAACCCAACAGCAAAAAATGTTAGACGGTGCGTCGGTAGGTGTTGCACATCAAAAAGATACAGCAAAAGTAAATAAATTACTTTCGATGCCACAATCAAAAGCCTTACTTCCAAGAGATTTAAAATTTATATGGAACGTAAAAGCTATTGATGAAAATGAAGATTATTTTGAACTCGTAGCAGTAAAAGCTGACAGAGACGGAGGAGCAGTATTGAGTGGAGACGTAGTTACAAATGCTCGTGAGCAAAGCGACCCCAATTCAGGACAATGGGAAGTAACCATGACAATGAATGCAGACGGAGCCGGCAAATGGGCAAAAATCACAAAAGCAAATATCAATAAACAAATCGCAATCGTTCTTGATAATTATGTATATTCATATCCAAACGTAAACAGCGAAATTAAAGGCGGTAATTCTTCAATTTCCGGTAATTTTACCGTAACGGAAGCAAAAGACCTTGCAAACATATTAAAATCAGGTAAATTACCTGCTCCGGCAGTAATTATTGAAGAAGAAATAGTAGGACCTTCACTCGGAGAAGAAGCAGTAAATTCAGGATTAGTATCGTTTATTTTAGCATTTATTCTTGTGCTTATTTATATGGTATTTTTCTATAAAACAGCCGGACTTGTTGCCGATTTAGCTCTTATTTCCAATATATTCTTTATTTTTGGAGTTCTTGCTTCGCTCGGAGCTGTGCTTACATTACCGGGTATTGCCGGTATAGTTCTAACAATAGGTATGTCTGTTGATGCAAACGTGCTGATTTACGAACGAATAAAAGAAGAACTCGCATTAGGGAAAGGACTTAAACTCGCAGTAAAAGACGGTTATAAAAATGCCTACTCGGCAATTATAGATGCCAACATCACAACATTACTTACAGGTATCATACTTTATATTTTTGGACACGGACCTATTAAAGGTTTTGCTACCACTCTTGTAATAGGTATTTTAACTTCATTATTCTCAGCAATATTCATTACAAGAATAATATTTACAAGTTGGTTAGATAAAAACAAACCAATATCATTCTTTACTAAATTTACTGAAAATGCGTTTAAAAATGCTTCAATAAAATTTATAGAAAAAAGAAAAATAGCATATATAATATCCGGAGCCGTTATACTAATGGGTATTGTTTCATTATTTGTAAACGGACTAAATCAAGGTGTCGATTTTAAGGGGGGAAGAACTTTTGTAGTCAGATTTGACCACAAAGTAGTAGCAAGTGATATTGCCACAGACCTGAAAGCAACATTCGGAGAGTCGCCGGAAGTAAAAACTTACGGAGAATCAAATCAGGTTAAAATCGTAACCAAATTTATGATTGACAGCAAAGAAACTAATGCTGACAGTATTGTTGAAACTAAACTTTATGAAGGTTTAAAATCAACGTTGTCGGAAAAAGTTGATTTCGATAAATTTATAAGCGAGCACAGAATGAGTTCTCAGAAAGTAGGTCCGACAATAGCCGATGACATTAAAATAGCAGCTGTTTGGGCAATCTTATTTTCACTTCTCGCAATTTTCGCATACATCTTCTTACGTTTCCGAAACTGGCAATACGGTCTTGGTGCAATAGCCGCACTGACACACGATGTTCTTATCGTACTCGGCTTATTCTCGTTGTTATATCCTATAATGCCATTCTCACTTGAAATAAATCAAGCATTTATAGCGGCAATACTTACAGTTGTCGGTTACTCTGTGAATGATACTGTTGTTGTATTTGACCGTATCAGAGAATTTTTGAATACAAGGAAAGGAGAAACAAATAAAAAAGTATACAATGACGCTCTAAACAGTACTTTAAGTCGTACATTCAGCACATCTTTAAGTACATTTGTGGTACTGCTTGCTATCTTTATTTTCGGTGGCGAAGTAATACAAGGATTTATTTTTGCTCTTCTGATAGGTGTTGTAGTGGGAACTTACTCTTCATTATTTATCGCAACTCCGGTAGTATATGATACAGTAAAAGAAACACCGATAAAAAGTGTCGAAGTAAAAAAACGTCGTGAATATACAGGGGGGAAAAAGAAAGACAAAAAATCTAAATTATCATAAAACGATAAATTTATTACTATCTCAGAGCAAACTTTCAAAAAGCTACTCTAAAAAAAGAAGTTCAATTTAATATTGAACTTCTTTTTTTTATAATTTTCTAAATTGAATTAATAAAATTCGATAATTTTACAAATAAAATATACCTTTGCAATTAAAAATTATTTAGCTATATTAAAATTTGATAATTATGCAAGCAACACTTTTATTTATCAGCGGAGGAGAAATATTTTTTGTGCTACTTGCTGTCCTTTTACTTTTCGGAGCAAAAAAAATACCCGAAGTCGCAAGAGGACTCGGGAAAGGATTAAAAGAATTTAAAAAAGTTTCAAACGAAATAAAAAAAGAAATTACCGAAGAAACCGAAATTGTAAAAGATTTCAAAGATATAAAAGAAACTTTTAAAAAATAAACAACTAATTAGATTTGCGTTCACTCCGAAAGGTTAATTTCACTTGTTTCGGATTTCTCAAAGTGGATTCACAATTTCACAACTTCAAAATTTCACAACTTCAAAATTTAATATATGACAACAGAAGAACAATATTCAAACGA
>JAOZMN010000155.1 GCA_029934265.1 Bacteroidales bacterium | reverse complement strand
GACACAAAGGAAAACGACTTGGCGATATTGTTAATATTCATGTTGGAATTACAACACTTGCCGATAAAATATATATGATGCCATTTGTAAATAAAGAAGATGATTACATTTATTTACAATCGAAGTTTGCAGGAATAGTCAAGCTTGAAAAAGCTGTTTTAAAGCCAATTATAAAAGTTTCCACATTAAAAACTGCCGAAGAACCAATTAGAGAATATGTTATATTTCCTTATAAAAAAGTAAATAACAGAAATTCAATAATACCGGAAAAAGAGTTAAAAGGAATCTATCCTAATACTTATAAATATCTACTTTCAGTGAAGGATATACTTGACAGGAGAGATAATGGAAGAATAAATACTGTTGCATGGTACGCTTACGGTAGAACTCAAAGTCTTAATACAAGTTTTGGTGAAAAAATATTATTTTCACCGATGAACAAAAAGCCGAATTTTATTTATCACAGAAATCCCGATGCAACGTTTTATTCCGGATATTGCATTAAATATAAGGGTGATAACAAAGAATTATTAGAACAATTAAATTCACAAAGAATGGAAGATTATATCCAAGTTTCGGCAAGAGATTTTCGAGGAGCTTGGAAAGCATATAACAAAAAAATAGTACAAGAATTTAGCCTGCATTATTTATAAACTTTCGTAGTGAAAGGCTGAAATGTGCGTCATGTTTGGCTACCGCAGATTTTTGCTTTTGAAAAAATAGTGAACTATTTTGAAAAATCAAAAATCGAGGACAGCCAAACAGGACGTGCAGTTCAGCATTGTAATAGAAATGTTTGTGAATAATGCAGGTTAGGATATACACATAACATTTGCTGTGAAAATGAAAAATTATTACCTTCTTGAGAAAGTAATAATTTTAACAACAATAAGTGTAAAAAAAACGGCAAACATCTTTTTTTGTTTGCCGTTTTTTTTAAATCGCTACTACTTTTTTCACTTCCGGCAGAGCATTTTTCAAGGCTTGTTCAACACCGAGTTTTAGTGTCTGAATACTCATCGGACAAGCGTGGCAAGCTCCGAGAAGTCTTACTTTTATTGTGAAATCATCGGTTATTTCTGCCAAACTGATGTCGCCTCCGTCAGCTTGCAGATATGGTTTTACTGTTTCTAAAACAGCAAGTACTTTACTTTCAAAACTTTCTTTTTCAGATTGTGTCATAAAATTTCATCTTTAAAAATTGAACTGTATTTGTAAATTTGGATAATTTAAACCGCACAGCTTGCGTCAGGGTCGATTTCTACCTTTTTAGTAGGGTCTAAAAGAGAGTTTCTTTCTTCGATTTTAGCGGCAATACTTTGTGCTGTTTTTTTGAATGCTTCTGCAATACTATCATCTTCAAGAACAGAGGGTTTGCCGGAATCTCCCGAATCACAAATACTTTGAACCAGCGGAATTTGTCCTAACAAAGGAATACCTGTTTCTTTGGCAAGATTTTTCATGCCGTCTTTACCGAAAATATAATATTTATTTTCCGGAAGTTCAGCCGGAGTAAACCAAGCCATGTTTTCTATCAGTCCGATAACAGGAACTTCAATTTTGTCGGCTTTAAACATACTGATGCCTTTTATTGCATCGGCTATTGCAACCTGTTGAGGTGTACTTACTATTACAGCGGCGGTTACCGGAACAGTCTGTACCATAGTCAAATGAATATCGCTTGTTCCCGGAGGCAGGTCGATAAGCAAATAATCGAGTTCTCCCCACATTGTATCCTTAATGAATTGAGTAAGAGCACTTGTAGCCATAGCACCTCTCCAAATAAGAGCTTGTTCCGGTTTTACGAAAAATCCTATTGAAAGCATTTTAACTCCATATTTTTCGATAGGTAAAATAATATCTTTTCCGTTGATTTTTTCTACTTTGGGCTTTGCACCTTCCACTCCGAACATCTTCGGTTGCGAAGGTCCGTAAACATCGGCATCGAGAAGTCCGACTTTTGCACCTGCTTTTGCCAGTGCAACAGCAAGGTTTATCGAAACTGTCGATTTACCCACGCCACCTTTACCGGAAGCAATCGCAAGAATATTTTTTACGCCCGGCAGAACTTCATTATTGTCGGTACGAGCTGTTGTGATACTTTTTTTTACTCCGGAAGTATCTATATTTACGGTTAAATCTTCCGAAAAAGCACTTTTTAATGCTTTTTGGCAAGCTTTTTCTATCGAGTTTGCAAACGGACTTTTATTTGCAAAAATAAGTGAAAATGAAATTTTGTTATCCGAAATTTCGAGACTTTGTACCGCTTTCAGGCTAACTATATCTTTTCCCGTTTCGGGGTCTTTTACTTGTTTTAAAATGTCAAGTACATTATCTATATTGATGTCCATATTAAATGTATTTTAATTATATTAATAATCTTTGCAAAATTACAATTTAGAATTATTCTAAACAAGAAAAATATAATATTTTTTTTATTTCGTTTTCGATTATAAAAATGTGTAAAGTTTTTTTATACTTTTGTGGATTGAAAAATTTATATTTTAATAAGAAATAATTTTAAAATCATTGAATAAAATAAAAAAGTCAATAATTATACCGCAAATCATTGCAGGATTAATACCTCTTTTGTTATTAATACCTGTTTATTTGAAAGTTCACCCTTCGATGTTGCTTCTTGAGCGTTTTTTTGAAGGATACGGTTGGATTGAAATAATATTTTTGGATATTTATTCAATATTACTTATTAGTTTTATATTGAATAAAAATAAAGTTAAACAAGCAAGGATTTTTTATTGGAGCGGATTTTCTTTTGTATTTTTTATACAATTTATTCTCGGACTTACCGTTGATGAACGATTTTTGATGTCCGGAGAAATGCACTTGCCGGTTCCTGCTCTTATCGTTTCTGCACCAATTTTCAGAGGTGAGCGTTTTTTTATGCCTATTTTGCTTATTTCGACAATAATTATTGCCGGACCGGCATGGTGTTCGCATCTGTGTTATATGGGAGCTTGGGACAATTTATTTGCAAATAATCGAAAACCAAAGCAAATTAGTCAAAAAAAAACATTGATTATTGGTTATACCATACTTGTTTTGGTTCTTATTTTGACCGTAACTCTGAAATTATTTGAAGTTTCTAATTTGCGAGCTTTTTATTTTGCTTTAATTTTCGGAATTATCGGGGTTTTTACTATGATGTTTGTGTCTCGGAAACTTGGGTATATGTTTCATTGTACGGTATATTGTCCTATTGGGCGAATTGTTGCTTTGTTGTCAAAAATATATCCGGCACGTTTAAGAATAAAAAAGGATACTTGTACATTATGTAATCAATGTACTTCATATTGTAAGTATAATGCTTTGGAAATAAATAATATAAAAGAAGGAGTTGCCGGTTGGAATTGCACTTTGTGCGGCGATTGTATTCAAAGCTGTCATTCAAGTTCGATATATTTGTCGGTTTTTAAAAGTAAAAAAGACAGTTTTAAATATTATTTGGCAATAGTTGTAGGATTACATACTGTATTTCTTGCTTTGGCGAGGTTGTAATTTTTCAAAATTGTTTATTGTAATTTGTTCATTGTGATTTGTATGAAGTTATACATAAATATCTTAATTTCAATTTTTATATTGAATGTTGTAAAAGCACAAGATTTTTCGACATCTTTAAAATTTAAGAATAAAACGATAAAAAAACAGACCGTAAAATTTGAACTTGTAAATAATTGCATAGTTATTCCTGTTAAAATTAATAATTCGGCATCATTAAATTTTATTCTTGACACAGATGTCGAGCAAACTATTATTACGTATATTTCAAAAAAAAAATTATCTTCACTTAAAATTTCAGAAGAAGAGACTCCGCTCGATTTTGGTTTGGGACAAAAATTTAATGTTCTGAAATCTTACGGAAATAAAATAAGTATCGGTTCGATACAAGGAGAGTATCAAAATTTGTTGATAGTACAAGGTCAAGAATTAAATTTGAGCAGGAAATTCGGTATCGAAATAAACGGAATTATCGGTGCCGATATTTTTAAAGGTTTCATTATCGAGATAAACTATATTAAGAAAAAAATAAAATTTTACAATCCGGATAAATTTGAATACAAAAGAAAATACGAAAATTATTACGAATTACCTCTTGGAATTATATCCGGCAAACCTTATATAAATATTCCGGTAAAATTTAATAAAGAAAAAACATCGAATTTAAAATTTCTTATAAATACCGGAAAAGAAAACGCATTACAAATTTTTCCGGAATCAGATATAAATATTTTAATTCCCGAAAAAAAAGTTTACGATAAATTAAGAACAATTCTTAATGGAAATTTATACGGCTACAAATCGGAAGTTGAAAATATTGAAATAGGAGAGATTGTTTCGGAAAATGTAACTTGTATTTTTACCGAAAAATTAGAACGTGATACCAAAATAAACGGAATTATCGGAGGAGAACTGTTAAGACGTTTCGATATAATAATAGATTACGGAAATGAAAGAATAAGCGTTCGTTCTAATAAAAATTTCAGGCAAGAATTTAATTTTAATATGTGCGGTATCGAATTAGAAGCACCGTATTTGAATTTGCCGGTATATCTTATAACAGAATTGAGAGAAAATTCTCCGGCAGAAAAAGCAGGTTTTCAAATCGGAGACCAGATTATTGCCGTAAACAACGTAAGTACAATAAGTTTATCGTTAAGCAAAATAAATTCGATGTTTAAAAGTGAAGTAGGTAAAGATTTTGAAATAAAAATATTGAGAGCCGGCGTAGAAATTAAAATTAATATCCGATTGGAAAGAGAATTTTAAAAAAAATTAGAAAAATACTATTTTTAGCTTAAATTTGCAGTATCAAAATATTTAACAATTAATAACTAACAACTTACTAATGGCTTCAACAACAGATTTCAAAAACGGATTTTGCATGGAATATAATAACGGTTTGTACATGATTGTACAATTTCAACACGTTAAGCCCGGCAAAGGACCGGCGTTTGTGCGAACAAAATTAAAAAACATACTAACAGGGAAAGTTGTCGATCATACATTTAATTCCGGTGTTAAGATTCAAGAGGCACGTATCGAAAGAAGACCACATCAATATTTATATAAAGATGATATGGGATTTCATTTTATGCACAATGATACTTACGAACAAATGGCGTTACAATCCGAAATGATAGAAAATAATGATTTGCTTAAAGACGGACAAAATGTCGAAATAGTTTATCATGCTGAAACTGAAACACCATTATATTGTGATTTGCCTCCGTTTGTAGAACTTAAAGTAATATACACAGAACCCGGAGTTAAAGGTGATACCGCTTCTTCATCGTCCAATAAACCGGCGGAATTGGAAACCGGAGCAAAAATTAATGTACCTTTGTTTATAAACATCGACGACAAAATTAAAATAGATACACGAGACCGTTCATATTCGGAAAGAGTGAAAGAATAAATGATAATTATTTTTGTAAAAAGATGCAACTAAAAAGGAAAATTTGTCTCTATAAAAAAGCATTATGTTAATTTGGACGAAGGTCTTTAAGTACTTTTATAAAAGTTTTTACGCATCTATCTATTTATAATAAGCTAATTTCCAAATATTTGCATGAGTGTATAAGCAATATTAAAAATGATGAAAACCACAACTTTGCAAATTTATAACTTCAAAATTAAAAATGGCATCTAAAACATCTTTAAAAAGACTAAAATTTTGCAATTTTAAGCTCAGTGCTTTGCTTGAAATTACTCAAGCCATTAATGATAATCTTCCAACAAAAAGTTTGCTTAGTAAATTTGAGCATCTTTTATTGGACGAGTTAAGTATAGGAAAATTAGTTATATACGCAAATTATACCGGTTGGAAAATAGTACTTAATGCCGGCGAAGGTCATTACGAACAAACAAAGATAGATGTAGAAAGAGACCTTCTTGTACATGAGAATATAACCACCACATCATCTACTGAAAATTCAGTATTTGCCGGATATGATTTTATAATTCCTGTTTTTCACGATTCAAAACCTACCGCTTACGTACTTATCGGCGATGTCGAAGAGGAAAAAGAAGGCGTAAGTCCTACAATAAAACATCTTGGTTTTATCCAAACGCTTACAAATTTTATATTTGTTGCCATTGAAAATAAACAATTAATAGAAGAAAGCATAAAGCAAGAACGTCTTAAAAAAGAAATGGAACTTGCTTCGGATATGCAAACTATGCTTATACCTGATTCAAAACTGTTTCCGCAAAATAATTTTATTGAAATAGAAACATTTTACTTGCCTCATTTTGAAGTCGGAGGCGACTATTACGATTTTGAGCAACTAAGCGAAAATGAATTTTTCTTTTGTATTGCCGACGTTTCAGGAAAAGGACTTTCTGCCGCATTGTTGATGTCTAATTTTCAGGCGAGCGTAAGGGCTTATTTACATACCGGTATAGAATTGCCGGAATTGATACTTAAACTTAATACAAGAGTTGTTGAAAGTACAAAAGGTGAAAAATTTATTACCTTTTTTGTAGCAAAATATAATTACAAAACCAGAGAACTCAAATATATAAATGCCGGACATAATGCTCCTTTGCTTTACGATAAGAAGAAAAAAAACATGAAATCCCTCAAAGACGGTTGTGTAGGAACGGGTATGCTTGATGAAATTCCCGAAATAAAAGAAGGAGTAATACATATAAAAAATAATTCAAAAATAATTTGCTTTACCGACGGACTTGCAGAACTTGAA
>JAOZMN010000154.1 GCA_029934265.1 Bacteroidales bacterium | reverse complement strand
TTTTAAAAAATAAAATCACTTTTATCTTGTCCATAAATTGGATACAAAAAATGCTTATCCAAATGTTTTGGAAAATAATGCCCTTTATTACCGCACATCTTAATATTTATTCCACTTTTAATGAGGTAATCAATAATTCTATTTCTGTACGGATAAAAAGTTCCGTAAATCAAAACATCTATTTTAATTTTTTTTTCTGCTTCAATTTTGGTGGCAAAATCAGTTTTACATACTCTTTGATTAAAACATTCCGGCAAATAGTAAGCATTCAAATTCATTTTATCTCGCATAAATTTGACCATAAACATATCTTTAGAAAAATAAAAATCATAGTTTGATGCGAAAATTTGCTGGTGTTCAAGTGTTGTTAATTGGTCAGGATTTATCTGAATAACTGGTGCATTAGTTAATTTTCTTTTTATAGTTTCTATACAAAATGGATGTATGTCTCTGTATGTTCCAATAACCAAGTCCGGATTATAATTTATTACATCTTTAGCTGTTTTATTTGAAACGTAATTCAAATAGGTATCAGACAACCTACGAATTATCAGCTCATATTTTTTGTATTTTTTAAAAGGTATTATTTTATAAAAATCAAAAATCTTAACTTCATGATTTAAAAAACTTAGGCTATCTGCTATATGATATTCTAAGGAATCAAAATTGGAAGAGCCTATAATTGCAATTTTCATTTTGAGTAATTTTTTATTAAAGTATGTAAAAATAAGATATTCTCTTTCAAAGAATATTTAAAGGTTAAAAAAGTTGGTAGTATGATAAGAAAATATATTATTCTAAAACAAAATACTTTTATATACGAATTATGTTTATAAAAATATTTAAACATACTTTCGGTGTCAATGATTCTTCTTTTATTAGATTTTGTTTTTTTACCCCCCCAAGAAGCGCCACTCTTGTGCAATATAATTGATTGATTTACAACAATACGTCTTAAATTTTGTTTTTGCATACGTTTTTGCAAATCAGTCTCTTCGTAGTACATAAAAAATTGTTCATCAAAGTTGCCTACTTTTTGCAAAATATTTGAAGGTATAAACATATCAGCTCCACATATATAATCAACATCAAAATATTCGTCTTCTTTATTTCTGATTTTTAAATTCAAATCAGTTAAATTTGTTTTGAATAAAGCCTTAAAGTAATAATTAACTATATTTTGAACTACGGCTTTCATCGTTGGAAAATCTAATATGGGTGCAATTAGTCTGTTGTTCTCATTCAACCAGCCCCCTATGCAACCAATATTTTTGTGTTTATATTTTAAAGCAAAATTAAAAAACATTTTAATTGAATTCATTATTAAGCAAGTATCCGGATTTAAGAAAAATAAATATTCTCCTTTTGCAATATTAATGCCTAAATTGTTAGCTCTACCAAAGCCTAAATTTTTTTTAGATTCAATAAAATTAACTTGTGGAAAATATTTTTTAATCATTACTTGTGAACCATCCGTTGATGCATTGTCAATAAGGATAATTTCAAAAGAAATCTCTTTTGTATGCTGATAAATAGAAATTAGACATTCTTTTAACAGTTGTTTTGTATTGTAGTTCACTATTAAGATTGAGACATCCATGTAAAGATATTTATTTGTTATTTTTTCCTTGCGATACATACAAATTGCAGATATTGCATATCTTTAGCAAATCCAAATGTTATGATATTTAATGGAAACATTTTAATCGGGTGTATTTTATTAATGCCAATTTGTTTTTCTAATATATAGCCAGAGTTCTCAAACAAATAATTCATGCTTTTTTTCGTAAAAAAACGGAGATGTGTTTTATCTAATATGCCAGCATCTTTATATTTCCAGTCTTTTTTGCACAGTAATTCATAAATATTGTAAATATATCTTACATTTGGAATAGAAGCAACTATGCAACCATTAAATGATAGTTTTGTTGATACTTTTTTTAAAATGTCCATTGGATTTACCAAGTGTTCTAAGCTATCATTAAAAGTTATACAATCAAAATAATTATCTGTAATTTTATTTAAAACATCTTCCACATTACCAACTATAATTCTGTCCACGTTTGTTTTTGCTTTTACAGCAATTTCATTTGCAATTTCTACGCCCCATGTTTCTGCACCTGTTTTTTCTTTTACTAATTTCAAAAAATTGCCTAAGCCACAACCAATGTCAAGTATAGTTTTGATGTTTTCAGGCACAAAAGGCAGAATTTCCAGTCTGCTCCCATTATAATATGTTTTTTCTTTCATAAAGTAAATACTTAATTATTCATTTTCACTAAATAATTTCTAAAACTATAAATTGTTAATTTTAAATCTTTCAATGTTATTTGTAATTCTTTTTTAACGGTTAATGGCCATTTCCAATTTTGATATAAAGCTTGTGCAATACCTGAAGCTAAAAACATAGACCAAATTCCAATATCTGTATAATGAAAAAATAAAAATAAAAATAAAACTGTTAATATCCCGGAAAATATTGCAGCTTTATAAAAAGGGACTTCATTTTTTGTTAAAAGGATGCCTCCTGCAACACCATGATTGTTTTCTAAAAAAGCAATTATAACAGCAACCGCCAAAATAGTTTGAGGAACAAGCTGTGTTTTACTTCCTATTAAAACTAACGCCATATCTCCTAAGAAATATAAACATATACCCCCTAAAATAAAAGTAAAAAAGAGTATAATTTGCCCTTTCAAGTATATTTTTTTTATTGCTATGTTGTTTTGCTCAACACGCAATTGAGTTATAAGAGGAAAATAAGTTGATATGTAAATTCCGGATAGTGAGTATAATACTCCTATTAATTGTATCGTAATTCCATAAGATGCAATTTCGTCCAAAGTTAAATATAACGATCCAATGAAAATTGACGAACGACTAACTAAGAAACCTCCTAAGCTGGTCAAACCCATTTTTAGAGAGTTGGGAAATAAAGAACGTAATATTTTTTTTACAGAAACCGCTTTTGTAACAAGTAATATTTTTTGTAATTTTTTTGTAAAGAAAGTACGATGTGAAAATATTCTAATAATAATTACAGATAAAACTTGCGAACTTACTATTGCTATTAATCCGTAACCTAACAATAGTAGGATAGAGGCTGTAATTAAGTATGAGAACTGACCAGCAATAGTTATTTGTTTAGATTGTTTTATTAAACCTTTTCCGAGCAATAAAGAGTCATAATACAGAGTATAAAGATAATAAGTACTTATCAAAATTAATATTATCCAAGCAATATAAATTTCGGAATGTTCTCCTGAATATTTTTTTAAAACCAAGCTAATATAATAAGTTCCGAATGTACTTAAAATAAAAAATAGAATTATCGACATTCTCAAATAAAACCACCGCATCGACAAAATTGTTCCTTTTAATAAACTATAATTAATATCATTGTTCTTGTTTTCTATCAACTCAAACCCCTCTGTTTTAAGGGAATTAACACCACTATAAATATATGTAATACTACGAGAAAAGGAAGGGGTAAAACCAAAGTCCAACAAATTTATTAATGCTGTAACGGATAAGAAAATTGTCCATATACCAACTTCCTCTGCCGATAGCATTTTTAATATTAATGGCAATAGCAATACGCCTGATGCTATTTTAAAAAAGGTAGCAATATAATTCCAAAGAATATCTTTTTTTCCTATTTTCATCAATTTTACGGTATTATACCAAATTTCGTGAAATAAATTAATTAAATATTTTTAAGATGTATACTTTAACCTGCTCGATACCATCTGCAAGCCTCTTCCAAACCTTGTTTTACATTAAATTTAGGTTTATACCCAAGTAATTTTTCAGCTTTTTCGATACTTGCCCATGAATGGGGTATATCTCCTGCTCTGTTACTTCCATGTACTGCTTTTATTTTTGAAATTTCATCGTCAAATTTGGATAAGTTTGTTTTAAGCATTTCAAAGAGTTCGTTCAGATTTGTTCGCTCTCCGTGTGCTATATTGAAAACTTCCGAAAGCTCTTCTTTTTTACCGACAATTTGCGTTTTGGGTGTGATTACGGCAAGGATATTTGCTTGTATAACATTGTCGATATAGGTAAAATCACGACTGTAAGTTCCGTCTCCGTTTATTGTCGGTGCTTCGTGCTTCATTAATTGCTGTACAAATTTCGGAATTACGGCGGCATAGGCTCCGTCGGGGTCTTGTCGTCTGCCGAAAACGTTAAAATATCTTAATCCGACAGTTTCTATTTTGTATGTTTTTGCAAAATTTTCGGCAAATAATTCACATACGTATTTTGTTATTGCATAAGGCGATAACGGTTTTCCGATAATATGTTCCACTTTGGGCATATTTTGAGAGTCCCCGTAAGTAGAACTGCTGGCGGCATATACAAAGCGTTTAACTTTATTTTCGACAGATGCGTGCAACATATTTACAAATCCGCCGATATTTACATCGGTAGAAGTCATAGGATTTTCAATAGAGCGAGGGACAGAACCGAGTGCGGCTTGGTGAAGTACAAAATCAACATCTTTTGTTGCCGTTTTGCAAGTTTCGTAGTTTCTTATATCACCTTCAATTAGTTTAAAATTATTATTTTTAAACAAATGTTCGATATTGTGCCGATAACCTGTCGAAAAATTATCGAGACAAGTAATTTTGTTATTGTGTTTCAATAATTCTTCGCACAAATTAGAACCGATAAAGCCGGCTCCGCCTGTTATCAGAATATTTGAGTTTTTGATTATCATTAATATTCAGCTTATTATTTTTAAAATATCTTCATATTTCTTTGCATATTCTTTCCATTCCGGTGTTTTGAAATTGTTATTATGCCAAAGAAATACGAAATTACCGGAATGTTTTTTACAAATATCCGACAAACGCACAAAAGTATCAAAAAAATCTGATATATCTAAACTTTTTTTCTTGATGGCTTGTTCCATTGCAATAAGCGGACGTTCTTTGAGTTTTAATTTTTTGCGTGCAAGAATATTGAAAACGGAATATTCGTAACAAGTTCCGGCTCTGAAACCTGCAAGATTATAAAAAGACAAGGAGCTGTCTGTTTTTAATCCTGCATTTTCCCAAATTTGCCATGTTTGGGGTATAGAAAAACGTAAAAAATGTTGTCTGCCTTCGATAATATCAGGATAAATATTTTTCAAAACTTGTAATTCCGTTTCAAAACTTTCCGATTTATTGTAACTTTTATATGTTCCGTGCAAGCCGATGATGTGTCCTCCGGTTTTTATGTTTTTGATAATTTTTATAATACGTTTATCTGTAATATTATAGCGTACTTCTTTTTCCGGTTTTAAACCGGGAATAAAATAAAATCTTGATTTCAGATTGTTTTTTTCGGAAATGGTCATTAAATAATCGTATGTATCAAAAATATCTTTAATATATTCTTTCTTTGTACGATAATAATTTTGAATTGATTTTGGAATCAGAAACGGATTTTTTCGTCTTATAATATCTCCGGCAATTTCTTTAAGCAGACTTGTTTTGTTTTCGTATTTAAAAGCAAAATCGACATCGTGTGTAATAATCGGTTTGTAAATTTGTTTTTTTCGTTCTTGATTAATCCCAAGTGAAATTAACATATTCCAAAGCATTTCCACGTATTCATTCACAATAGGACGTTCGTGAATATTGTTTTTTACGGAAAATGATAAGTGTTCGGGAAACCTTTTATGTTTGTCTTTTTCTTTGATTACAAATTCTTCCCAACGGGTAAGCATGAAAAACGATGATGCAAAAATATCTATTCCGCAATTTATTCCGTCTTGGTCTGTTCTTATGTAATTATTTCCATAAATTACCGGAATATTATTTTCGGGAATATATTTATTTCGACAAAAAGTTATTTTTTCGGGAAGATTGTTTTTATTCAAATAATTTTCCGGTTCGGAAAGTTTAGAAAAAAAATGTTCTTCAAAAATAATGCTTTTATGATTTTCTAATACAATTTTATAATTTTCACTTTTATGAAAATTTAACACAAAATTTAACCCCAAAAATTCGCTAAATAAAATTTCCGTTATATATTTTCTTTCAGGAATAAAATTACCGGGGATAAAAATGTGCAACACCTTATTTTTTTTAATGATATAAGAATTCGGTATAAAAAGCCCCTTAGGGTTTGATTTAACAAAATTTAACGAATCTAAATATCTAATTTATAGCACATTACTTAAAACCCTAAGGGTCTGATTGCGAAAAAATATACTTTTTAGACCGGTATATTCAATATTTATAAAAATTTTATTAATCAGGCGAAATCGGAAATAATCAATCGCTTATCATTATTTGTAATATTCTTTGTACCATTTTACAAATTTTTCTATTCCCTCATTTATGGAAGTTGATGGTTTGTATCCTGTTTTTTCAACAAAATCTGAAACATCGGCAAAAGTTGCGGGTACGTCTCCGGCTTGCATCGGTAATAATATTTTTTCAGCTTTCTTGCCGAGTGAATTTTCTATTGCATCTATAAAATCCATTAGTTTTACAGGGTTATTATTTCCTATATTATAAATTTTATAAGGTGCTGTCGATGATGAAGTTTTTATTTTTTCTTCTCCAAAATAGGTTTTATAGACCGGTGGTTTTTGCATTATCAGCGAAATTCCTTTGACAACGTCTTCTACATAAGTAAAATCACGAAGCATATTTCCTTCGTTAAAAACTTGTATGGGATTTCCTTCGAGAATTGCTTTTGTAAATAAGAAGAATGACATATCCGGTCGTCA
>JAOZMN010000564.1 GCA_029934265.1 Bacteroidales bacterium | reverse complement strand
AGAAACGTTGCATTTTTTTGTTTTTAAAAGGTAAGAAATTCACATTTTACTTCAACAGTCGTAACAAATATACGAATTTTTATTTGATTTGTTGCTTAAATTATCAAAAAAAAAGTTAAATAGATTTTGCAACTATCCAAAGCAATACTCCGAGAATAGAACCTGCAATCCAGCCCCATACTGATTTTCGGACTTCTTTTTTGTTTTTACCGGAACTGAAATAAACGATAAGTACCGATAACGGACCGGCTCCCAAGCCCCACAATGTAGCACCTCCTACGAAACTTATGACAAATGACCACCAAAAAGAAGGAATTTTTCCGGGTGCTTTAATTTCTTTTTTATGTAAATTAATATTTGGAGTGCGGAGTGCGGAGTTTATTTTTACTGAAGTTAATGAGTCCGGAATATTTATTGTTTCGGATTCTTTAATACAAGCAAAATCTCTATCAACTGCAAATCCGGATATGTTTCCGGATAAAAGTAATATTGCCAATAAAAATAATTGTTTTAATTTCATATTTTGTCAAGTTTTTAATACGGTTTTACCCCATAAAAGTGGTCTAAGACCTTATAATAATTCTGCTTTTATTATTTGGTCGCCGACTTGTAAATTATGTACAACCTCCATGCCTTCCGAAATTTCTCCGATAATCGAGTATTTTCCGGAAATATACGGATTCGGCATGATCGTAATAAACCATTGTCCGGAAACAATGTCGTTTCCGGCAGAAGCCAATGCAACAGTACCTTCTTCAAATTCACCACCGGAAATTTCTGAATGTATAACTCGTTCCAAACTACCCCTGCCGTCACCTCGTGTGCAACCTGTTTGGACTATAAAACCGGGAACTTGTCTGTGTATAAATGTTTTATCATAAAATCCTTCATTTACCGATTCTATAAAAGAAGAAACTGAAACCGGAGCTTCATTTATTTCTGTTTTGATTATGAAAAATCCTTTATTTGTGGTTATTTTGACTTCTTGTTCAGGTTTTATTGCCCCTATATATTTCAAATCAAAAGATTTATACTTAAATTTCGGTTTTGTATTTTCAACAGTTCCGTTTATATAGGCTTCGGCTTTGACAAGTTCTGTATATGCTTCAATATCTTGCGGTAAAATGCAACCGGTCATTGCTTGTTTTATGAAATATGTATTCTCAAATAAATTCCGGCAATCTGTAAAAGGCATACAAATTGCTTTGGCTGAAACTGTTACAAGTCCGACATCTCCGGTCAGTATTGCTGTCTTAAATATTTCCGCAAAAATAAGGTCTAAATTTTCCGGTTTTGTTTTATGTTTAAACAGCTCATAATTTCGTGAAAGTCTCATAGACACCAAACTTTCAATTCCGGTAGTTTTTATTATCGGACTGTTGTCTGTAAATATTTCTTTTTCAATAAATTTATAATTCGAGATGTCGGGCACCATAGCTTTCAACAGCGATGCTTTTACGTATGAATTATTACCTGTTTTGTAATTTGAAATTATATATTCTGAAATTTCTTTTTTCTTGGAAATGCTGAATTTAAGTGCTGCATAAAGTAATTTTGATTTAGCTTGGAAATTTTTATTTTTTTGTGCTTTTTCAAAATATTTTTCCGCCTCTTCCGGTTTTCCGAAATTAACAAAAAATTCTGATGCCTGTTCGGATATATTAAAATTATCACTATTAAGAGTCCGATACATCAAAGGACTTATTTCAGCGTAATTATATTTTGATATTGATTTAATTGCACAGGTTATCAACCTGTAATCATTGGAAGTGTCATT
>JAOZMN010000563.1 GCA_029934265.1 Bacteroidales bacterium | reverse complement strand
TTAAAGTCGGATAGACTCATTCCACTGTAGCCGTACTCCTGACCTTTTACTGGTATTTCCCAAGTTTCGGGGTCATACTTGTCTGATTTTGCAAATTTCATTAGAGCTTTATAAAATTTCTTAACCAATGTTTTACCGTTAATATTGCAACGTAGAAGAGGAGGGTCAGGTTCTTCGGTATTTGTTATTGTAAAATAATCACCTTTAGACTGACTACTTTCAAAATCAAATTTATGTATTCTTCCTTCAAGGTCGAAACGAAAAGATGCTTGTTGTACTTCTAATGCAATTGATTCGAGCCAACTTTTTAAATCATACAAAGGGTCAAAAACATGAGAAAAAGCATCTTCGTAAGTTTCATATTTCGTTTTTACAAAAAAACACAACCAGCCAGCATCTGTTTTAGTAAACTTTACTTTGAGCTGTTTTTTATTATTTTTGATTTTTGAATGTTCTTTTTTGTGGCAATTCGGACATACTACAATGAAGTTTTCCGGTTTGATAGCATTATATTCATCATCAGTATCTATTTTTGTTGTTTCATGGAGTTCAAAAAAATCATGGTAAAACTCTTTAAAAGGCTTACTTTTCATACCACAAATTTCACATTTTTTTTTACCAGTTATATGTTTTCTGTAATCATTAAACGTCCAACTACTAAAACGTTTTTCTCTAATGATGTGTAACCAATATAGCCAATGATTATCGGTAGGATATGCAAGGTGTGTAAAATACCACCAATTATTTTTTAGTAAATAATCAATTTCTTTGGGAATGCTGCACCAGTATAAAGTATTAGGGTTGTACGGACGAATCTTTTCTGTATGATTCAGTCCGGGTAAATGATATAATATTTTTTTGTCGATAATGCTTTTACTGCTTATTGTCTTAAACCTTACAGGAATTTGCATTAAACTTCTATCGTATATTTTATGCTGTTCTTCTTTGGCAATATCCGAAACTTTAATCGGACTGCCAGTTACTTCTGCTACACCTATTAAACCTGCAAAATCATCTGTTTCACGAAAAACAAAAATTTCATCGCCTTGACAAATATAAACGCTCTTTTTAATTGCAATAAAAGAGATTTCGTGTGGCATTGAAGTATAATCAATTAAATCAACGGGTACTTTTATTAGATAACTCATGCTAAGTATTTTAAATTTATTGATTATTTACTTTTTACAAATATATACAATTTTGAAGGACAGAAAAATATAAATATTGTCAAGGAAATAAGTTATACCATTTTTCACTCATAGATTTTACGATAATCTTCTTATTATGTGTATTTTCGTTACTATTCCGTGCTTATTCGATATTATTTTGCAATTATCTGTTGCTATTCTACTCATTTCTGATGCGATTTTGCATATTCCCCTTACTATTCTGCATATTTTTGATGTAATTTTATAAGAAATTTGTTATATCTCTATTATTCTCCTGAATTTTGGTTCTGTAAATAATAGAATAATTCATCTTCTTTTAAGTATTGTAATATTTACTTTTGTAATTCCCGAATTATTAATAAATTCGGCTTCTTATTAAACCCATAAATAACATGACAACTCAAAACTACATAGACACCTTAAATAAACGTTTCAAATCCGGCATGGCAAGAGAACACAGCTACCGAACAGATTTAGAAACTTTGATACGCACATTGGTAACAACTATCGAAATTACCAACGAACCGGCAAATGTAACCGACTGCGGAAACCCCGATTATGTAATTAACAAATGAAAAATTCCTATCGTATTTATTGAAGCAAAAGATATTG
>JAOZMN010000562.1:890-1786 GCA_029934265.1 Bacteroidales bacterium | reverse complement strand
ACACGAGTGCGTAAGCAACATTAAACAGGTCGAAGACCTTGACTTTCCCGAAAAATCATATCCAAATAAAATATAAACACTAAATATAAATATAAAAATACAATATCATAAATGTACGATATTCTTGAATTAAACAAAAAAAAGGTTGCCGACTTACGAGTAATCGCAAAAGAATTAGATATTAAACGAACCGATAAGACAAAAAAGGAAGATTTAATATACCAAATTTTAGATCAACAAGCTATTGAAGTATCAAAATCAAATAATCAACCGGAGGAGCTTATTCCTGAAAAGAAAGTGCCGCAAACAAAACGTCCACGTATTTCAGGACAAATAAAATCAGCAAAAAAAGAGCTTAATAAAACTCAAAATATTCCTCCCGTAAAAGAAGAAATTAAACAAGCTCCCGAAACCACACAAAGACAGCCTACACGGACTATACAGAAAGAAAAAGTCGAACTTACAAATCCGACTGACAAAAAAAATGAGCCTAAGCTTGAAAAAATCGAGACTAAGCCCGAAAATATCGAAAAAAAGAAAGTTGAACAAAAAAAGCAACCGGTACATAAACATAATAATCAAAATCGTAATACGAATTCAAAAAACGATAATAGGAACAAGAAAAAAAATAAAAATTTTGAAGCCGATGCCGTTATTTCAAATTCCGGAGTTTTGGAAATAATGGCCGACGGTTATGGTTTTTTACGCTCGGCAGATTATAATTATTTCAATTCGCCGGACGATATATACGTTTCTCAATCACAAATAAAACTTTTTGGTCTTAAAACCGGCGACCTTGTTACCGGAGCAATCAGACCGCCAAAAGACAACGAAAAATATTTCCCGCTTATAAAAGTTGAAAATATTAATGGAAATATCCCTAAAATAATAAGAGA
>JAOZMN010000562.1:0-880 GCA_029934265.1 Bacteroidales bacterium | reverse complement strand
AAAGAGACAGGCTTACTTTTGAGCATCTTACACCACTTTTTCCCGATGAAAAATTTAACATAACAGGCGAAAAATCAAATCTTTCAACCAGAGTTATCGATTTATTTGCACCTATCGGGAAAGGACAAAGAGGATTAATAGTGGCACAGCCCAAAACAGGTAAAACCGTTCTGCTTAAAGACATTGCCAATGCAATAGCGGCAAATCACCCCGAAGTTTATCTTATAATATTACTTATCGACGAACGTCCGGAAGAGGTAACCGACATGAAACGCAGTGTAAATGCCGAAGTTATAGCTTCTACTTTCGACGAACCTGCCGACAAACACGTAAAAGTTGCGGAAATTGTACTCAAAAAAGCAAAAAGACTTGTAGAAAGCAGGCATGATGTAGTAATTTTACTCGATTCCATAACTCGCTTGGCAAGAGCCTATAATACAGTTTCACCGGCTTCCGGCAAAGTATTGTCCGGCGGTGTGGAAGCAAGTGCTTTGCATAAGCCCAAAAGATTTTTCGGTGCGGCAAGAAACATAGAGAACGGAGGCTCGCTTACAATAATTGCAACTGCCTTGATAGATACCGGCTCGAAAATGGACGAGGTGATTTTTGAGGAATTTAAAGGAACCGGTAATATGGAACTGCAATTAGACAGAAAATTGTCCAACAAACGTTTTTATCCGGCTGTTGATATAAATGCTTCCGGAACTCGAAGAGAAGATTTATTGTACGGAGACGACATGATGAACAAAATGTTTATTCTCAGAAATTATCTTTCGGATATGAATTCGATAGAAGCAATGGATTTTATAAGAAACAGACTTCTTAAAACAAGAAGTAATGAAGAATTTATAGTTTCGATGGGAGATGAATAAGGTCTTCA
>JAOZMN010000153.1 GCA_029934265.1 Bacteroidales bacterium | reverse complement strand
AAAATTCTTAAAATTCCCGGCAAAGGTAAAAAAAGTAAATATGCAGGAAAACGAGGAGATTTATATGTCAGAATAATCATAAAAGAAAATCCGGAATTTCGCAGAGACGGTAACAATTTATATTGCAGTACTTTATGTAGTATCTACTCTGTAATGCTTGGCGAAAAAATAAAAATAAATACGCTCAAAGGCGAAATAAATATCACAGCTCCACAAGGTGTGAGAACCGGAAACACTTTTCGAGTAAGAGGTTTAGGAATGCCGATTTATGGCAGTTCGGGTTTCGGCGATATGTATGTTACTCTAAATTACAGACTTCCGAAAAACATAAGCGATAAAGAACGAAAACTTATAAAAAAACTTCAAAAATTGGAAAAGAAATAGCCGGCTTTACCTAACCTGCATTATTCACAAACATTTCTATTACAATGCTGAACTGCACGTCCTGTTTGGCTGTCCTCGATTTTTGATTTTTCAAAATAGTTCACTATTTTTTCAAAAGCAAAAATCTGCGGTAGCCAAACAGGACGCACATTTCAGCCTTTCACTACGAAAGTTTATGAATAATGCAGGCTAACAGCCTCTTCTATCAATTCCGAAAATATTTCTGTCAGTGATAAATTTGCCTCTCGTATCATTTTTGGAACGATACTTTCTTTTGTCATTCCGGGCATGGTATTTATTTCGATAAAATAAAATTCTTCGTCTTGCAAAATATAATCAATACGTGATATTCCTTTGCAATTAAGCCTTTTACAGATTTTTTCGGATAGCTTTTTGCATTTTTCGGTCAAAAATTCGGGAAGCGGTGCGGGTACAATTTCCTCGTTAAGGTCTGAATTATATTTTGCTTGGTAATCAAAAAATTCATTTTTACTGATAATTTCGGCAAGCGGTAAAACTTCTATCTTTCCGGAAATTTCAATCATTCCGCATGAAATTTCTCTTCCGTTTACGGCTTTTTCCACTATTATTTCATCGGATTCTTCAAAAGCAAGTTTTACAGCTTCATTAAAATCTTCTTTTTTCTTAACTTTGCTTATTCCGAAACTCGAACCGCCGGAATTTGGTTTTACAAAACAAGGTACTCCTGTTTTTTTAAGAATTTTATTCTCATCAAAACTTTGTCCTTTACGGATAAAATCGGCATCGGAAATATTTATATCAAAATTTTTCAAGAAAGTATTACATTGAAACTTGCTGAAAGTCAATGCTGAAGTAAAACTGCTACTACCGATATACGATATTTTGAGCATATCAAAATATGCCTGTAAAATTCCGTCCTCGCCGGGTGTTCCGTGTATGGCAGGAAAAACACAATAAAAAATTTCTTTATTTTTTCCGTTTAAAAAACTAAAATCATTCTTGTCTAAATTTATTCCGGCAAGTTCTCCGCTATGTATTTGCCATATTTCTTTTTGAATATTGACAATATAAACTTGATATTTTTCGGTGTCAATTTGAAAGGCGATTTGTTCTGCTGAAAGTAAGGAAATATGATACTCGGAAGAATATCCTCCGGCAAGGATTGCTATATTCTTTTTCATCAAAAATTTTAAAATTTAAGGTCTTAAACTGAAATGATTTTTCATACAACTTTGGCAAAGTTCAAAAGAAAAAATCCGAAAACCTTGAATGAGTTCAGTCTAAAAAGTATATTTTCTCGAAATCAGACCCTTAGGGTTTTAAGTAACAAACTGCAAATTAAACATTTAGATTTATTAAACTTTGTTAAATCAAACCCTAAGGGTCTTTTTATACCGAACTCTTGAATAAACTGATATTTTTATAATTTTTTTGCAATTTCAATTTCAGTAAATGCTTCAATTATATCACCAACTTTAATTTTTCCGAATTTATCGATATTCAATCCGCATTCATAACCTTTGCCAACTTCTTTTACATCATCTTTTATTCTTTTCAGCGATGCTAATCGACCTGTGTGTATAACAACTCCGTCTCTGACAAGTCTGATTTTGGAATCTCTTTTTATTTTACCGTCAAGCACATAGCAACCTGCAACTTTCCCTACTTTTGAGATATTGAAAACTTGTCGTATTTCTACTGTTGCTTGTGTTTCTTCTTTTATTTCCGGAGAAAGCATACCTTCCATTGCATCTTTCAAATCGTCGATTGCTGCGTAAATAACCGAATAAAGTCTAATTTCTATGTCTTCTTTTTCGGCAAGTTTTCTGGCATTTGCAGAGGGTCTTACTTGGAAACCTACAATTACGGCATCAGATGCAGACGCAAGCATAACATCGGCTTCGGATATTTGTCCTACAGCTTGATGAATTACTTTTACTGCAATTTCTTCTGTGGATAGTTTTATCAAAGCATCTGATATTGCTTCTATCGAACCATCGAAATCACCTTTTACAATTACTTTAACTTCTTGGAAATTACCGACTTTCAATCTTCTTCCAATTTCATCGAGAGTAATATGTTTATGTGCCCTGAATGTTTGTTCTCTTTTTATTTGATGATATTTTGCCGCCGCCGTTCTTGCTTCTTTTTCAGTTTCGGTTACACGATAATTTACTCCGGCTTGTGGAGCACCATTTAGTCCGAGTATTAATGCGGGTTCTGCGGGTTTTACTTCTTTTATTCTCTGTCCTCTTTCGTTGTACATCGCTTTTATTTTACCGGAATATGCACCGGCATATAAAATGTCTCCGACCTTTAAAGTACCGGTTTGTACAAGCACTGTTGTTACATAACCCTTTCCTTTATCTAACGCTGATTCAAGAATTGTTCCTATTGATTTTCGATTAGGATTTGCTTTTAATTCAAGCATTTCGGCAGCAAGTATTACCTCGTCGAGAAGGGCATCTACATTATTTCCGAATTTAGCGGAAATGTCTTTTGATTGGTACTTTCCTCCCCATTCTTCTACCATGAGATTCATCTCGGCAAGCTCTTTTTTTATTCTGTTCGGGTCGGCTCCGGGCAAATCTATTTTATTAATTGCAAATACTATAGGTACATTTGCCGCTTGTGCATGACTAATAGCCTCTTTGGTTTGAGGCATGATACTGTCGGTTGCCGCCACTACAATAATTGCGACATCTGTAATTTGTGCCCCCCTTGTTCTCATTGCGGTAAACGCTTCGTGTCCGGGTGTATCCAAAAACGTAATTGTATTATTATCTTTTACATTTACGCTATATGCTCCTATATGTTGCGTAATTCCTCCTGCCTCTCCGCTGATTACATTTGCTTTTCGAATATAATCCAATAATGAAGTTTTACCATGATCTACGTGTCCCATAACGGTAACAATTGGAGCTCTGGTTTCTAAACTCTCTACATCTTCTTCTTCTATTTCAAAAGTTTCATGGTCGGCAACGGACACAAAATCAGCTTCAAAACCGTACTCTTCACAAACTACGGAAATAGTATCGGCATCTAAACGCTGATTTATCTGCACCATTTTTCCCAAATCAAAGCAAGTTGAGATTACTCTGTTTACTTGTACGTCCATCAACGATGCAAGTTCTTTTGCCGAAATAAATTCGGTTACTTTGAGAATTTTTTCTTCTACTTGTTGTTTTTCTTGCTCTTTTTTAATTTTATCTCTAACCTCGTCTCGCTTGTCTCTTCTGTGTTTTACACTTGTTTTTTTCTTTTTGGAAGTTAATTTTGCAAGTGTAGCTTTAACTTGTTGTTTAACATCCTCCTCTGTTATTACAGCTCTGACTTTAGAAGTTCGCTTTTTATAATTAGAACGTTTTCTGTTGCCGGTTGTAGCTCTGCCTTGTCCGGCAGTTGCCGGCGTTGTTTCTTTATTAACTGCTTTTGTTAATCTTTTGCGTCTTCTGCGACGACGTTTTTTAGTTCTGTCGCTGTCGTCAGTTTTTTCTTTTTTAAGTTCTATTTTACCTACAACTGTCGGTCCTGCTAATGTTTGAACTTTAGTTTTGATAAAATTATCTTCTTTTTTTTCTTCTACTACAATATTTTTTTCTTGTTCTTTTCCTGAATTTATTTTTTCTCGTTCTTCTTTGGCTTGTTCAACTATCTTTTTAGATGCGTTTTCTCTATCTATCCTGTCTTGTTTACGTTCAGCTCTGGTGCGTTTTTTTGTAGGTCTGGTTTGTTGATTCAAATTGTTTAAATCTATTTTTCCGAGTATCTTAACCTTATCTCCTTCCGGAGCATCTTTTACAACTTTTTCCGTAACTTCTTTTGCTTCCTCCTTTGTTTCTTTTGTTTCTTTTGTTTTCGTTTTTTTAACGGCAACTTTCTTTTGCTCCGTTTCTTCTTTTTTTATCTCTTTTTCCGGGTTTATTTTTTTAATTTTATTTTTTTCCGGCTTATCCGATTCTTCCTGTTTGTTTTCCGAAACATTTTTTTTCTCTTCTTTCTTTTGTTTTACTACAGGCTTTGCGTCTAAATCTATTTTACCTATAATTTTCGGACCTTTTTTTTCTTCCGGTTTCTCTTCTATTTTTTTTTCGATTTCTTTTTTTTCCGGAACTTCTTTTTTTATCTCTTTCAAGCTTTTTTTTGCAATATCTTCTTTCTTACCGGCTTCAAGGTGTTCTTCTACAACAGATAATTTTCTGCTATATATTTTTTCGGATTCCGTCTTTACAAATTTATCCGAGCTGAACTCGCCCAGCAAAATACCGTAAACATTAGCATTAACCTTTGCATTCGGACGCTCTTCCACCTGAATATTCTTCTTGTGTAAAAAGTCTGTAATTGTAGATAACCCTACGTTTAATTCTCTTGCTATTTGACTTAGTCTTTTTCCTTTTACCATACTTTATTTAACTTTCCCGAACTTTTTGTGATTAAGAACGGAAATTAGCCCGAGTAATTCGGGAATTAATAATTAAGGTCGGCGACCTGACTTAATGGGCAAAGCCATTTTATAAATATTTAATAATAATCTTATTGTTCAAATTCTGCTTTAAAAATAGCAACGACCTCATCAACAGTCTCTTCTTCAAGGTCTGTTCTTCTTATTAAATCGGCTCTGCTAATTGCAAGTACCGATTTTGCGGTATCACAACCTATCGCCTTAAATTGGTCAAGAACCCATTTTTCTATTTCATCAGTAAATTCATCTATTGCAACATCATCTATTTCAATTCCTGCTTCTTCTTGCTCGTCTCTGTAAACATCTATCTCATAACCGGTTAATTGACTTGCCAATCTGATATTCATTCCGCCCCTGCCTATTGCTTTCGATACCTCTTCGGGGTCTAAGAAAACATCTGCTTTTTTATCGTCTTCATAAAGCTTGATACTATTTATACTCGCAGGGTTTAATGACCTTGTAATATATAATTTAACATTTGTAGAATAATTAATTACATCAATATTTTCGTTTCTGAGTTCTCTTACAATTCCGTGTATTCTTGCACCCTTCATACCGACACAAGCTCCTACAGGGTCAATCCTGTCATCGTAAGATTCTACTGCCACTTTGGCTCGTTCTCCGGCAACTCTTACTATATTTTTGATAGTTATCAATCCGTCGTATATTTCCGGAACTTCAAGTTCAAAAAGTCTCTCAAGAAAAATCGATGATGTTCTGGAAAGTATTATTATCGGATTATTATTCTTCAAATCTACTTTTTTCACTACCGCTCTGACAGTATCGCCTTTTCTGAAAAAATCTGATGGAATTTGCTCACTTTTGGGTAAAACCAACTCATTGCCGTCTTCATCTATTACCAGCATTTCTTTTTTCCAAGCCTGATACACTTCGCCGGTTATTAAATCTCCGATTTTTTTACTGTAAGTTTGATATAAATTTTCTTTTTCCAATTCAAGTATTCTCGACACTAAATTTTGTCTTAACGATAAAATTGTTCGTCTTCCGAAATCAACTAATTTAACTTCATCGGCAAATTCTTCTCCGACTTCATAATCAGTATCTATTTTATGAACTTCCGATATTGCTATTTCTTTGTTAGAGTCTTCAACTTCGCCGTCTTCAACAACCTCTCTGTTTCTCCATATTTCAAAATCTCCTTTGTCTATATTAATAATTATGTCAAAAATGTCATCAGTTCCGTATTCTTTGGCAAGTGTACTTCTGAAAACACCCTCCAATACCCCCATCATTGTTTCTCTGTCAATATTTTTATTTTGTTTAAAACTTGCAAAAGTTTCTATAAGACTTATGTTATCCATTTTTAATATTTTGAATAAATTATTTTTTCAAGTAGTTTATTGTTTTTTTTGTAATGCTGTTAAAAAACAAGTTTTGCTGTTTTTATATTGTCAAACATAATTTTTTGCTTACTTATTTTCTCTTGTTTCTTTTTTTTGCCGTCGATTTTTACTTTTTCTTTTAATTCTATTTCAATATATTCTTCTTCGACATTAAATAAAATCACTCTTATTTTTTTGTTATCGACAGTATAAATTTCAATTTCTTTACCGATATTTTTTTGATATTGCAAAGGAATAGTAAAAGGTGAACTTATTCCGGCAGACGATACCGTTAATTCAAAATCTTCTTTTTCTCTGTCTAAATCAGCCTCAACCGATTTACTTATCGTAATACAATCGGAAAAACTAATGCCTTCAAAATTATCTATCAGGATTGTTATTTGATTGGAAGTACCAATTTTTATCGAACTTATACAAATACCTCTTTCGGGCAATAAATCGCTTACCGCTTTCCCGACTAACAATTCTATTTTTTGTTTATTTATCATTTTTTGACAATAAAATAGGGGACTGTCTGTCCCCTTATATCTTTGTAGCTTTCCCTTTTACGTTTGCAAAGTTAAACTAATTTTATTAAATATTCAAAAACTTAATTTTTTTTTTTCTAAACTATGTATATTTTTGCAAAATAAA
>JAOZMN010000561.1 GCA_029934265.1 Bacteroidales bacterium | reverse complement strand
TAAATGGAATGTTATTCTTGTCATGCAACTTGGGCACCTCAATGTTACGGCTGTCATGTAAAAATTGATTATTCCAAACTTTCAAAAAGACGAGACTGGGTGGCAATAGCCGGCAATCCCAATAAAAACGGACTAACTGCCGAGGCTTTTTCCGACAAGGAAGAAGAAGCAATAAAAAAATACGTCCTTAGCGGTGAAGTGAAAGAAAATCGCAGTTTTTTACGCTGGGAAGACCCGCCTTTGGTTGTAAACGGTGAGCATAGAATTTCGCCGGCAATTCCCGGTTGTCAAACGACCGTTACGGTTATCGGCAGGGACGGCAAGGCGAAGATGTTAAATCATATTTTCAGGATTCCGAATGTTGAGGGTGCCGGAGACGAGGGACAGCTTGGAATTGACATCGCACCGCTTCACCCGCATACGGTGCAGAAGGAAGCCAGATCTTGCGAAAGTTGTCATAACAATCCGAAAGCTATGGGTTACGGCATCGAAAGCGGTAAATTGTACAGCCAGCCTGACAGCAATATTGTTATGGATTTGACAGATATTGACGGAAATCCGATACCGAACCAAATTGATACTCAGTTCAATGCAATTCCGAACCTCTCTATGGATTGGAGTCGATTTTTGGACGAAGACGGTAAGCAACTTCAAACGGTCGGTCATCATTTTTCCGGTTCGAGACCTTTAAATAAAGAAGAATTGGATAAATTAGACCGCAGAGGTGTTTGTTTATCTTGCCACAAAGACGTTCCTAAAAATGATATTGCTTCTGATTTATTAAGTCATGTTGCAAAATATGCAGGTATGAAAATAGATAACAAAACACATTCCGGTTTGTTAAACAAATCAATAAAAATAAGTGCTTGGGCACAAGTTTTACTCGGAATATTTTTATTTATAATTCCTGTTTATTTCGGATTAAGGTGGTTTAGAAAAAGGAAAGTTATATATTAAATGCAATCAACAAAAACAGTGAAAACTTAATTAATATGATAATAATTGGTGTTTTTGTAATAAAAACAAGATGTATTTATTTTGCTGACAGCTAAATATCATTTAAAAAAGTCGGGGTGGCGAGATTCGAACTCACGACCTCTTCGTCCCGAACGAAGCACGCTACCTGACTGCGCCACACCCCGAAATTTTAAATTTGATGCAAAAATATAATTTTTTTCAATAATTTTACGTTATTTAATAAAAAAAATTGTGGAAAATTTAAAACTTTTGCATCTAATTAATAAATTGTAAAAATAAATTGTTTTTTTGTGGAATTTTATGGATACTTGTATCTATTTAAAATAAAAGTATTAATTTTGTAACCTAACCTTTAAAATTTATTAACAATGAAAATGAAAAGCATTATCACCATGGCAGTTGCTATTTTAGCATTCACATTTAGCAGCTACGGACAAGTTGAGCACGAAGAAGCCTCCATGTTCGGAACAACAAGGTCTCTAAATCCTGCGTTAAAGCATGATTTCGGAGCAGTAAGCGGAACAATTTCCTCTACTCAGTTCAAAATAAAAAATACCGGCAAAACCGATATGATTATTGTTGATGTGAAACTACCCGAAAAAATAGGTATCACTATACAAAATAAAGTCATTCGTCCGGGAGCTGACGGAATTATCATCGCTACAATCGACCCGACTATTGCTAATCAAGGCAAATTCAGCGAAAAAATAGTTGTAATTACTGAGCAAGCAGAACCGGGAGTTATTACAAAAAAAGAAATAACTCTTTCGGTTATCGGTGAAGTTAAATAACGTTTTTAATCCTCCATTATTAAAAT
>JAOZMN010000152.1 GCA_029934265.1 Bacteroidales bacterium | reverse complement strand
TTTTTTAATATTCCAAAAATTCCAAAATTTTCTGACGCAAACGAGGTTTATTTTTCTTGATAGCCCAACCCATTTTGGTTATCGTACCAATAATAAATTTAGCTTCAAGTTCCGGATAATTTGCCAAATTAAAAACTTCGACATTTGAAATTGTATAATCTGCATTTCCGGAAAGAACTTCTCGGAAAAATTTATTTCCCGGGCTGTATTTTAGATTTGTAATTTTACTGGACAACAAAGCGTGTTCGTAAGATGAACCTTTGGAAGTAACGCCTCTGAGCCGTTTAAGGTCGTTTATCGAGTTTATTTTAGTCGTTTTTTTTCCGATAACTACTTTTGCATTCGGCATAAAATCAATCACATCAGCTTTTTTGAGTCGCCAGTCCAAAGGGGCTATCATATCGCAAGCAACATCGAAATGATTAAACCATTCCGGAACATAAGCACTGTCTTTGTCTATTTTACCTTGAGAATCCTCCCAAAAATTTGAGAATTTTTGAGTATAAACTATTTGTAATTCCACACCGAGATATTGAGCAAACTCTTCTGCCAAATAGTGATTAAATTGTTTTTTTCCTGTTTTATGATATACCATTTCACGGTCTCGAAGTGCAAGAACTATTTTTCCCGATTCTATAATATCGTCTAAATCACGAGTTTCGGCAGTTTGACTTGCTTTGGAATATGAATTTATAATTTCGAGATAAGTAGAATAATCTATGCCGTATTTATTTCTGAAAAGTACGTCTAATTTTCCGTTTCCTCTTATGGTTTTGAAAAAATTTTCTATTTCATAAGCGAGTTCAGTATTTTTGGTTTCTACCGCCCAACCTACATTGCTCGGCGTGGAAACAGGGAAGGCAAGTTTATATCTTTTGGTATTTTTTATATATCCCAAAGCCAAAAACGAAACGCCTATAAGCCCGTCAACTTCGTTGTTTCGGAGTAATTCATAAGCCTCTTCTTCCGATTGTGTTCTTACGAATTTTATTCCGCCACCGATTTCTTTATTTATTTTATTTATGTTTGTTTCGTAAGATGAATTTTCAAGAAATGCGATTTTTAAACCTTTAAGGTCTTTGTAACTTTTAACATCTATACCTTTTTTTTCTTTAATATTTTTTTTGATGATAAGAAGGTCGCTGATTTGAGAAATTCCGGCATAGGAGAAGAATTTTTTTCGCCAATCGTTTATGTATATTGTTCCGCAAATTACATCTGCTTTTTTAAGTGCATCGGGGGTGTATGATATGTTAGGGTCTGTTTTATAGTTTTCCGGAATTACTCCGTTTTGGGAAAAAACTTCGTCCCAAAGTATATCTACTTCCTTCATTTCCACTCCCAAAAAATTTGCAAATTCTTGAGCAGCGATATAATTTATCGTGTTTTTCCAACTTTGCGTGAAGCCGACGTAAAGTACCCCGCTTTTTTTTATCTCTTCCAAAGTCCTTGAAAACAGTAGGGAAGGTAAAAAAAGCAAGATGAATATAATGATTTTTTTCATTAGAAAATAATTCTTTTAAATATTATTAAGGCTGTGGAAATGCTAATTAATTGACTATCTTTGATTGTATATTTTTGATTTTGCTTCCGCCTGACTAATTAAGTTTTTTATAAATATTGTATATACAAATAATTTTGTCGTAGTACTTAATATTTCACTATAAATGTAAAGTAAACTGGTAAAATTAGTATTTACTTACTTGAAAACAAAATAAATAGCATATTTGTATAATTCCGATAATATATTTACCGGAAATTATCATGCAATTTTTATACCGTAGATAGTTTTTAATGAAAAAAAAATAGGAAAAATAAAAAATAATATATTTTTATTAAACCGGATAGTCGGGGTTTCACTTGAAGTGTCCCCCCGAATAGACTTAAATATCGGTTAATCCGTATAAGTTTTGCAAATATCGTATTGTGCATAATAAACTTTTCCGGTAATATTTTGGGAATAAATTTTTGATATTAACTCCATATATTCTCTGATTTGTGCTTCGTGTTCGGGACGTTCTTCACCGAATTTAAAATCAATTACTTGGATATTATTTTCTCTAAGAACGATTCTGTCCGGTATTCTTATATCGCCGAGTTCGGAGAGTATGGCTTTTTCGGTAATTACCTGATTTTCCGAAACTTCAAACCAGCTTTTTACGGTCGGACGATTAATAATTTCAATGATTTCAGATTTAATTTTCAGTCTTTCTGTTTCGGTAAGATAGCCGGCGTAATACATTTCTTCAAGTTCGGGTTCGATGTCTTCTATCGTTTTTATTCCGGCAAGGATACGGTGCATTAAATTTCCGTAATTCACTTTTTGAGCAATAAAATCACTGCTTTCAATAAAAAATTCTTCCGAACCAAAATTTATTGAAATTTTATCGGAAGGGTCATTATTTGGATAGCCTGTAATTTCAAAATCATTACCGGCATCATCTTTTTTGAATTTTTTATTGTCAATATCATTATAATTTTCCGCCGAACAATAAATTAAAGTGCTTTCATTAAAATTTTTGCCGAGAGCTTTATAAGTCAGTTCGTTTTCTTTAATGTAGTGTTGATTTCCGGTAATTGCTTGTTGCAAAATTTTTGATACACTACTGATATTATCCATTTTTTTATTGGTTGGAGCAAAAATTATAAGCTCTTCTTTGGGTCGTGTAAAAGCAACATAAAGCATATTTATTGCGTCCATCGAGGCATAAAGTTTTTCGTTAAAATAATCTTTACGAAAAACAGTATCGGCAAGTTCTTTTTTATATTTTATCGGTAAATATTCAAATTCATTAAACGGTTCAATATCGGTTTCAGCCCAAATTATCGGCGAAATATTTGCAGAATGGTCTGTTTTCCAATCGCAATACGGAACAAAAACGACCTTAAACGCAAGTCCTTTGGATTTATGAACAGTCATAATTTTAACTGCATTTTGCTTATCGGAAAGTTGCACCGAAAGTAGTTTTCCTTTCAATTCCCACCACTCCGTAAAAGCCGACAATTCGGAATCATTATTGGCGGTATAGTCCAAAACGGCATCTTGAAAAGCTCGTAAATATGCGTATTCATCAGCTTCTTTATGCAGCTCGAAAATCGAAATAAGTTCTTCAGTTTGCTCGTATAAAGACTTCTTTTTTAGAGACTTTTTTTTATTAATAAAATCTTCCGGCAGAAATTCCGTAAATTCTTCTTCATTATCGGATTTTTGAAATAAATCGTTGTAATTTTCGGGTAATTTATTTTTAATTTTCAAATAATTATATTTCAAAGAAGTAAGTTGTATCATATCTCTTTCATCGTAAAGAAATTTCATTGCATTTATTAAAATCTTTACGGAAGTTGAATTTTCCAAAAACAAAGAATCTTGAGAAATTATTTGATATTCTTCGGGAGTGAATTGAGTATTTTCCGGGTTTTCGTCTTGTTCTTCGTTTGTTTCTAACAGGTTATTTTGAAATTTCAAAAGAGCATCTACAATTTCTTTGCCTTCACGGTTTGTTCTTACCAAAATAGTAATATCACGAGGCTCATAGTTCTTGTTTTTAAGAAGATTATCTATCGTTTTGGCAGTTCGTAGATTTGCTTCTTCTTTCCAAGTGCCGTCCGATTCCAACTCCGATTCATCTATAAATTCCACAATTACTCTGCCGCCTTTTTTGCCCGTAATTTCCGGAACTTTCTGATATGCACCTTTATACGCATCTGTCAAAATTGTATCGTAACCTTGTTTTCGCAGTTCGGCAAGCACTGGCATATCTTTTATTTCCAATAATTGTTCGTTGTAATTTGCTTGCAAAATTTGCGGTGCAAGTTTGAAAAAAGTATTATTGAAATCTATAATATTTTGTTTGCTTCGCCAGTTTGTGTCCAAACTTTTTTCGTTGATTAAATTTTCTCCGATGTCATTTTTAACACCTTTCAAAAGCAGTTCCCAGTTCCCGCCTCGCCAACGATAAATTGATTGTTTAATGTCGCCGACAATCAGATTATAAAAAGTTTCCGATAGAGAATTTTCTATAAGCGGTTTAAAATTAGTCCATTGAAATTCGGAAGTGTCTTGAAATTCGTCTATTAATATGTGTTTGTATTTGTTCCCGATTTTTTCATATATATAAGGTGCATCATTATTCCCGATAATTTCTTTTAATAAAAAAGTTGTATCGCTTATAAGCAAAAGATTATTTTCATCTCTGTAATCAGGCAACATTTCGGCAATATTGTTCAAAATTGCAAATGAATGAAAATTTGCAAGCGTATTTTTTGCCGAATAATATAAGGTGTGATTATTGTCGTAATTGCCGGTTGCATCTGCAAGACATTTACTGAGAGTAGGATATACCGATTCTACAGCAATAATTACATTAGGCTTTGCTTTTTTTGCATACCAATTTTCTATACTTTCCAAAGCCGCCGAAATGGTTTTCGTTTTATGATAATTATAATCGTTGTTTTTTAATTTATTTACCAAATAATTATGTATGGTTTTAAAATTTCGTCCAAGCGAACTTGCATCTATTCCTGCTTTTTTTACGGTAGCGTCTGCAATTTCAGAAATTTTTGACATTCTATCGTCAAATTCTTTGATGATTTTTTGTACTTCTTTAAGTAATTTATCTAATTTTTGAGTTCGTTTAATTTTTTCTTCTTCCTTATCGTTTCCATCTTCATTATTTTGAAAACTTTGGAATTTTTCTTTAAAAATTTCACTTGCCAAATTAGATAAGTCTGTTCTGAAATCCCAGTTTTTGCCTTCCGTAATTTTGTAGTATGCAAAACGAATAAGTTGTTTTTGCAGTTTTTTATCGTCCGAAACTTTATCTAAAAGTATTTTTGTCAAATCCTCAAGCACAAGCCGGTTATCCATTTCCACTTTATAAGTAGATGAAACTCCTATTTCAAAAGAAAAAGCACGTATAACTTTCTGTACAAAACTGTCTATGGTACTCACCGAAAACATTGAATAATTATGTAAAATATTATCACGAATGTCGGAGGCTTTTTGTACAATATCTTCCGGCGAATTATTATTAAGGTGTTTACTTATTTCATTAAAATGAGAAGCCTTATTTTTATTATTGATAATATTATTAATTTCTTCGATAATTCTTACTTTCATTTCTTCAGCCGCTTTATTGGTAAAGGTTACGGCAAGAATTTTACTGAAATTATCCGGATTTTCAAACGCAAGTTTCAAATAATCCTGTGTAAGAAGATGTGTTTTGCCTGAGCCGGCAGACGCTTTATATATTTGTAGAAACTCCATTTTCTAAATTTCAAAATTTGTTTACAGCTATGCAATTATTTATATTACTTTTGCAAAAATAATAATATTTTAAACAGTTTGTCAATCAATAGTCGAAATGGGGCATGATTTTTTGGAAAATATAGATATTTGGTCACCTGAAATACTTGCTTTGCTTATAGGAAGCGGTTTTTTAATAGGAGTTATAAATACTTTGGCAGGAAGCGGAACGGCTATCAGTTACGGAGTTTTTATGTGGCTCGGTTTACCGCCGGCTTTTGCAAACGGAACCGTCCGGATAGGCGTTATTACTCAGACACTTGCCGCAAGTATCAGATTTTACAAGAATAAATATCTGAAAATTAAAGATGCACTTTTTGTGGCAATTCCCATAACTCTCGGATCGATTGTCGGGGCTCAAATTGCGGTAAGCATTAATCAGGATATTTTCAAAATAATTATTGCAGGGGCAATGGTTGCAATGCTTTTTTTTATATTCTACAAGCCTGACAGGTGGATAAAAGAAAAAGATACACAAGTAATTACAAACAAATGGTGGCATACGATTTTATATTTTTCGATAGGAATTTACGGCGGATTTATACATATAGGAGTAGGTATTTTTTTATTGGCGGCATTAGTTCTTGTTTCAGGCTATAACTTGGTGTATGCGAACAGTTTAAAAGTTTTTATAGTTTTGGTATATACTCCGTTTGCCTTATTTGTATTTATTTATAATAATGAAATTCACTACCTCATAGGTTTTATTTCGGCAATAGGGAATACACTTGGCGGGATTTTTGCATCTAAATTTGCAATGGAACACGGCTCGAAATATTTAAGGTGGGTTCTTGCGGTTGTAATTGTCTTTTTTACGAGTTATCTTTTCGGATTGTTTGATTTAATTTTTGAAATTATAGGATAAAATTTTAATTTCACTGTCTGTGTATTGTTAATTTTATTTTCAAAACCTATGAAAAAACTTATAAATTGGGACGTAAGTTATTCTGTATCAAATGATACTATTGATTTGCAACATCAAAAACTTGTTTAATTGATTAATGATTTATATCAAGCATTTACCGAAGGCAAGGCAAACGTTGTAACGGTAAAAATTGTCAAGGAATTAGTAAAATACACTCAATATCATTTTAAAAGTGAAGAAGAACATTTTTTAAAATTAAATTATCCGGAAGCCGAAAAACATATAGAGCAACATAACTCTTTTACGGAAACTGTTTTAAAATTCAGTAATGACTTATCAAATAATGAAGTCTCATTATCTTATGAGCTTATGGATTTTTTGCGAAAATGGTTAATAGACCACATAATGGGTACCGATAAACAATATGTAGGAATTAAAAATAAATAAAATTTAAAAATATAATAAAATGGCAAAAATTTTAATTAATTGGGAAAATGTTTATACTACAGGGCATGAAATAATAGACGAACAACACAAAAAACTTGTTGATATTATAAATAAGCTGTATAACGCATTTTTAGGAGCAAACGCAAATGATTTGGTAGGAGAAATTCTTCAAGAGATGGTCGAATATACCGACGTTCATTTTAAATACGAAGAGGGTGTATTAAGAAAAATAGCTT
>JAOZMN010000560.1 GCA_029934265.1 Bacteroidales bacterium | reverse complement strand
CCTTATTCAGCATCAAAGAAAGATATTCCTCAACAATATTTCGGGAAGTTATTCGGTGTTCTTCTTCAAGATCGAAACTCGCAATCATTGCGAATAAACGCATAAGGGCTTTTAAAATAGATTCATTCATAGTTTAGGTTTTTGTATTTTGTTTTTCCGACAAAAATATATAGTTATTAATATTTCTGCCTACTTCGTCTGTTTTAATATTTTTGCTCGTTATATGATTGATACATAATTGAGACCGAAATAGAAAGAGTATTTTCTCGCAATCAGACCCTAATGGTTTGAAGTAAAATACTATAAATAAGCTATTTCGACTTATTTATTTTTGTTAAATTAAACCCTTATGGTCTTTTTATACCGAAATCTCAGCTGATTGCCTTCAATGTTTCTCCTTCCGATTTTGCAACTATTACTGCACCGCAACTGTCGCTCCAAACATTTACCCCGGTTCGGAACATATCCAAAATTCTATCGACTGTAAGTAATACTCCAACTGCTTCCGGTTCTAATCCTACTGCGGAAAGGATTACGGAAATCATGACAAAACCGGCCATCGGTATTCCTGCTGCTCCTATCGAAGCAAGTAAGGCAGTAGCGGCTACTATTATCTGATTACCGATAGTCATTTCCACGCCGTAGGCTTGTGCAATAAAATAAACCGCTACGCATTCGTAAAGTGCCGTTCCGTCCATGTTTACAGTTGCACCGAGCGGTAAAGTAAAGCCGGAAACTTTGGTCGAAACTCCGGAATTATTTTGTACCGAACTCATTGTCAGCGACAAAGCTGCCGCCGATGAAGATGTTGAAAAAGCGGTAAGCAAAGCCGAACGCATGGCTTTAAAATGTTTCCAAGGATTTGATTTTCCTAATATTTTGACCATAAACGGCAGTGTTATTATCGAATGAAACATCAAACCGATAATTACGACAAGCGAATACATACCCAAACTGCTTATCAGACTTGTTAATTTATCAGTATCGCCTGCTATATCCGCAATTATTTTGCTTATTAATCCGAAAATTCCGAAAGGAGTAAAAAGTATTACAAACATCGTAATTTTCATCATAACTTCAAAAGTTGAATTGAAGAAATTAGTCATAAATTCTTTCGATTTATGATTTACACGAGTGATGAAAAAACCGAAAAGTATGGCAAAAAATATTATAGCCAGCATATCTTGTGCCTGAAATGCCTTGAAAATATTTTCCGGAACAATATTTATTAAAGTTTCCGAAAAAGGTCTGTCTATCGAACTTATTTTTTCGACATGAGCTGAAAGTCCGATATTTGCACCTACTCCCGGTTTGAAAATATTTACAAATACAATTCCTGCAAAAATTGCAAATGCACTTGTGGTCAGATAATAAAGTAATGTTTTAAATCCTAATCGTCCGAGTTTTCCGCCGGAACCGATATTTGCAATTCCGGATATTATCGAAGACAAAATCAAAGGAACAATTATCATTTTTAAAGCTCGTATAAAAATTATTCCCATCCAAGCGATGTACGATAAAGCCGGATTGTATCGTGCATATTCGGATATTGTTTGCTTTTTTTTATTCGGCAACTCGTTTGAAAGTAAATAACTTACTTCATTAAAAAACTCAGTTTCCGATTTTGCTTCGCTGTCTCGCAAAGATTCTAAGCGAAGTAATTGAGTTTCGGTAAAACCTTTTTGCTTTGCCTGTTTTGAAAAAGTTTCAAAACTGTCGTAAGTAAATCTGTATTTTGTCGGGAAAGTAATACCGAATATAACAGCCAAAACCATTGCTATCAGTATTTGCCAGTGCAATTCAAATTTAATTTTTCTCATAC
>JAOZMN010000559.1 GCA_029934265.1 Bacteroidales bacterium | reverse complement strand
AACATTATCCGATCGGCATGGATGAAGGCAAAATATTTTCCGTCCGGTGAAAAAGAAGCATATTTTACTTGTCCGGAATGCTTAAAAGAAATTAATTTTTTGCCGTCTCTGTTATAAATTTTCAAATATTTATCATCACTTGCCGTAAAAACAAATTTTCCGTCCGGTGAAAACCCTGCGTAATTTATTCGATATTTATAACCCTCTATTGTTTTAACAGGCTCTCCGTTAATTCGCCAAATCTTCACTGTTTTGTCTCTTCCGGTTGAAATAATAAATTTTCCGTCCGGCGAAAATTCCACCGTTTTTGCTCCAACTTCGTGAGCGTGAATTACCGTTTTGGTTTGTCCGGAAAGTGTTCGTATTATAATTTTTCCGTTTTCGTCGCAAATTGCAATAAGTTTACCGTCCGGCGAAAAAGAAGCATAATTTATCGAAGCATCGGATTTATAAATTTGCAAAGGAGTACAGGTTTTTATATCCCATAAAATTGCCTTTTTATCACTGCTTGAAGTTATGATGTGCAAACTGTCATTCGAGAAAAAAGCAGAATTTACAATACTTTCGTGTCCTTTCAGAACTTTAATTTCTTTGCCTGAAATATCCCAAATACGAGCCGTATTATCTTCGCCGGCTGAAATAATCAAATTTCCTGACGCAGAAATATCCAAAGTTTTAACATTTCTTTTATTTCCCTGATAATCCGTTATTTTACCGCCTGTCAAATCCCATAAAGAAATTTTATTTTTATTTGCCGTAAGTATTTTCAAACCATCGTTAGTAAAACGAGCATAATTTACTCTGCCTATTTTTCCTAACGGATTTAATATTTTTCCGAATTGCCATTTTCGGACGGTTCTGTCATTTGACAAACTCATAATATTGCCCTCTTTTGCAAAAGCAATATCGAAAACATTAGATTCATGTCCTTTTAAAATCCCGATAATTTTTCCGTTTTTATTCTGACAAATCCCCAAATTATCTCTGCCGGAACTTATTATTTGTTTACCGTCTTCGGAAAATTTTGCAATGTTTATAAAATCGGAATGACCTCTGAGAACTTTTACACTTTTCGATTTAATGTTAAAAATCCTGATTGTATGATTTTTACCTTTCAAATCATTTATCACGGCAAGTATTTCCTTGGAATCCGACGAAAATTCCACATATTGTATCATCGGGTAAAAATAACTTGTCGATTTTGGTGTATCTATCTTTTTTACGAACTTCCCATTCGCATCAAACAAACTCATCGTAATATCGTCGGCAGTCAAAATATATTTTCCGTCAGGAGAATACCGGATATTATAAACATCATAATTTTGTGAAGGAAAATCCTTTATAAATTTTCCGTCTATGCTCCATTCTTTAATTTGACCATTTTCGCCACCTGAAATAATTTTACTTTCGTCCGACGAAACAGCTACAGTCCAAATTCTACCGGAACCGGTTTTGATATTTGCAAATAAACTTCCATTTTTTGTATATATATCAATATTCCCGGAAGCATCACAAATAATAATTTTGGACATATTCGGTGAAAAATCAGCATAAGTTATAATGTCTTTTGCATTAAGTTTGAACATTATCTCTCCGGAAAGTCGAGCGACTTCCACAAAATATTGTTTTCTTCTTAAATTCAAATTTTTAGTGATAATCAGATTACTGTCCGGATAAATTCTTGCATCAGTAACTTGTCGTTTCAATGTTCCGATTTTGGAATAAAAAACTTCCGTAGAATAATACGAATTTATCAAGGCACTATATGCGTTCGGATTGGTTTTGTCGGAAATATAAGCCTCTTCCGCCAGCCTGAAACTTACT
>JAOZMN010000151.1:3729-7017 GCA_029934265.1 Bacteroidales bacterium | reverse complement strand
AAATTTTGAGCTATTTTACTAAAAGTCACCACTTTTATACGTCATCAAATATTTATCATAAAGATTTATATAAAGCCGGTGATATTAAAGGACGCTTAAAGTCTGCAAACGAATTATCTGCAATTTTCGGTAAAAAAGGAGTTTCCAATACCAACAAAATCGTAATTTACGACAACGGTAAAGGAAAATATGCCGGAAGAATATATTGGATATTAAAATATCTCGGTTGTAAAGACGTGAAAATTCTTAACGGACATCTTACAGCTTGGGAAAGTGCAAGAAAACCAATAACAAAAAATCCGTCGAGCAGAAAAAAAGCTGTTTTTACCGCTTCTGTAAATAAAGCTGTACTTGCTACTATGGCAGATGTAAAATCCGGAAGTTATGTAGTTGTCGATGTTCGAGGAGCAGGAGAATACAACGGAACGGAAGGAAAAACCGCAAGAAAAGGACATATTCCCGGAGCAAAAAATTTCGATTTCTCGAAAGTTATGTCGCAAGGCAAAATAAAATCGAATTCCGAACTCCAAAGTATGTTCAATGCCGCAGGGATTACAAAAGATAAAAAAATAATTCTTTATTGTACCACAAGTGTGCGTGCCGGAGTTGTATTTATGGTTCTTAAAACAGCACTCGGATACCCGAACGTAAAAGTTTATGACGGTGCTTTTAATGAATGGATAGCAACTGCTTCAAACAAAGTTGAAAAATAAGTTAGTTTTTTCATGAGTATAGTTTATTAATTCCGATGTCGAATTTTGAGTTTTTCTCGAAGTTCGGCATTTTTTATTGTAAAAATATTTTTTATTGATAAAAATCAATATATTTGTAAAAAAAACATTATATTCAATATGGGAATAATACAAATTGAGGGTATGGAATTTTTCGCATATCACGGTCATTATAAGGAAGAACAAATTGTGGGGAATAAATTTGAGGTGGATTTGACAATAGAAGCAAATTTGGATAAGGTTGCAATTTCAGATGATATTTCAGATGCAATAAATTATCAGACTGCCTATAAATTAGTTCGTTCCGAAATGATGAACAAAAATTCCAATTTACTCGAACATCTTGCAAAAAGAATTATCGACAAATTATATTCCGAACTTACGGATATTAAAAAAGCAACAGTGAAAATTAAAAAATTAAATCCGCAAATGGGCGGGAAAATTAATAATGTGAGTGTTACATTGTCGAGATAATTTTAAAAAAGCAATAGTTTTATCCGGTAAACGTTTAAGAATTAAAATCTAATAACTTAATAACTTTATAATCTGAAATTATGAAAAAAATATTAACTTTTATCATTGTGCTTAGTTCGATATTATCAACAAATGCACAAAAAATAACCATGTTCGGTAACTATTCCGAACAAGTAATTTCAATGTGTTCGCAAGGTTGCGAATTTTATGAAATAGGAGCGTTCAGACTAACCGAAGCACTTGAATTAGACCGAGAAGACGGAATGGCAATAAAAATGTCTGTATCGGTAATGGCAAGCGGTGAAATAGTAACGGTAAAAGAATTGCCGACAATCGCAGGACCGAAAGCCGACAACTCTAAATCCGGAGTTTATCAAAAAGTAGAACGACTGAAAGTAAGCGATTTCTCGGAAATAGACGTTTTGGAATATACTATCGACGATGAAAACTACAAAGAATTTAAAGCAGGAAACGATTATTATTTGAATATCAAAATCAAAAGTCCGATTGGTATTGATTTTTTGCTCAAACTTGCAGTAGAATTCGGTGAATATCAAAACTTTAAACTTCAAGCTAATCAAACCGCAGAACTTAAATACAAAGTAAAAAACAACGGATATAGTTCGAGAGTGAAAATAACACTCGTAAAACGTTCTATTAATACTCAAAAATTATATCATGCCGTATATGAAGATGCCAAAAATTCCGGTATCATGTTTTATTTTGAAGAGTATGCAGATATTGAACAAGCACATAAATAGTCGGATAATTTAGCTCAATTTTTTTTTGTTTAGACTTAACCTGCATTATTCATAAACTTTCTATTACAATGCTGAACTGTACGTCATTATTAACAATCCTCAATTTTTATATTTTCAAAATAGTTTGCTATTCCTCAAATATAAAACTTTGCGGTTATCAATACTGACGCACATTTCAGCCTTTCATAACTAAAGTTTATGAATAATGCAGGTTAAGACCTTGTACTAAGCGAAGTTTGTAACTTCGCTTTTTTGTAATTACAGAACAACTCAAAGCTCAATAGGTTAAACTTTACACAAATATACCATTCAATTTATAAAAAAAAATTTTTTCTTTCGGAAAAAAATATAATTTTGCAAAAAATTAAAAAACAGCTTGTTGATTTGTAATATCTTATTAAAATTAAGAGGATTAAATATAGAAACATTTAAAACATTTATTTAATATGTATTGGACATTAGAATTAGCATCAAAATTAGAAGATGCACCTTGGCCCGCAACCAAAGATGAACTTATTGATTTTGCGGTACGCTCCGGAGCACCTATGGAGGTAATCGAAAATTTGAACGAGATTGAAGACGAAGGAGAATCTTACGAGAGTATAGAAGATATTTGGCCTGATTACCCGAGTAAAGACGACTTCTTTTTTAATGAAGACGAGTATTAGGCGATTGATTATTTTTGATTGTGGATTTATGATTTTTTACACATGTTTAAATTAAAACTTAAAAAATCATATCTGTAATTAATTGTGTCATGCTATTTAAAGTCGCATAATTTGAAACAAATCAAGGAAAGAATAATACTCGGTATCGACCCCGGAACATCGGCAACCGGTTACGGTATTATCAAATCCAAAGGCAATAAAATAGAACTTGTTACACTTGGTATAATGGAACTTTCAAAGTATAAAGACCATTATACCAAGTTGCAAAAAATCTTTGAAAGAACACTTCATTTAATAGATAATTATTCCCCTTCCGAATTTGCCGTAGAAGCTCCTTTTTTCGGCAAAAATGTACAATCTATGCTGAAACTCGGCAGAGCACAAGGAGTTGCTATGGCAGCCGCTTTGTATCGAAATTTGCCTGTTACCGAGTATTCTCCTCGTAAAATAAAACTTGCTGTAACCGGAAGGGGAGTCGCTTCCAAAGAACAAGTTGCCGCTTTCCTGAAAAACACACTGAATATTGCAAAACTTCCCGATAAGCTTGATGCTACGGACGGATTAGCCGCCGCTGTTTGTCATTTTTATCAAAAGAGAAACGGCATATCGGAAACAAATTACAACAGCTGGACGGATTTTTATTTATAAAATCCT
>JAOZMN010000151.1:0-3719 GCA_029934265.1 Bacteroidales bacterium | reverse complement strand
GACGGATTTTATAAATAAAAATCCGTCCAGAGTGAAGAAATGATTTATGATAATGAAAATAATATTCGGGAAGTTGATTTTATTCTACTTCATTTTTTGCTTTTTTCAATTTCAGTATTTGTAGAATAACAAAAATAATTACAGCCCAAACACTGAATGTAATTCCGATATACGAAAACAATATCCAAAGTGGTGCTTTGGCACCAACTCCCCACATTGCTCTTTTTTCTAAGGGGTTAATATAATGAACAGGTGTTGCCCATTTTATTTTTTTTGTAACTTCTGCCTTTCCGTGCCTGTCCGGATTGTCGAATTTTACGACAATTTCTGTATTGCCGTCTTTATCTCCGGAAATATCATTCGGGAAAGTTGTAGTAACCATACCGGAGCTGTCTGTTTCTACTACTTTTATCGGAAGCAAGCCGAAATAACGCTTTACGAAAAAACCGACTTTTACACAATCGACATTTCCGCCGGAAACAATGGCTTTTATTTGTTTTTTATCGTCAATTATTTCTACTTTCAGCTCAAGATTCTGTAATGCTGTGGACATATCCACCGTACAGCTTGCTCTCCCTGTTGCCAAGTAGTGGACAATATTCCACCTGTCTTCTTCCGAAAGCTGACTTTTGAACGGTGGCATTCCTCCCATTCCTTCACTGATTTGATAAAAAATTTCTCCGTCCGTTTTGTTCAAAAAGCTTTCTATTCCCAAGTCAGGAGGAGCCGGTGCTTTCATTCCTGTTGCACCCGGTATTTGATGACAAGCCTTACATTTAGTGTCATAAATCAATTTTCCGGCAAGTGCCGCATCAACGCTGTTTTCAGTGGGAGCAGTTTGCTTTTTTGCTTCGGCGGGAATTTTCCATTGTGCAAAAACATTGATTGAAAGAAGCATAATCACAACTGCCGTAAATATTTTTTTTGTATGTTTCATTTTTTTAATTTTCTTGGGTGTTAAGATTTAATTTTAAAGCCCTAAATGTGGGTTTCATATTTTTTATTCTACTTCAAAATTATTCATTTCTTCTTCTGATATGCCTTCTTCGTGGGCAATTTCCCAAATTGGCATTACAGGGAATAATTTTGCAAGAATTGTTACTATCAATACTGCTCCGGCAATAGCCATACTTGTAATAGACCATTCAATCCAATTGGGCCAATATATCATAAAATCTACGGGAATGTTAGCAGTCGGTAATTGAGGGTGTTCCAGAGTCGGGACTGTTATAATATATCTTTTCATGAAAGCTCCCATGACAACCGCAATACTGATAATCAACAACGGTACCGGTTTTCTCATTTTGCCCCAAAGTAAAAGTAAAATCGGTAAAATCATTCCAAATATCTGAACGCTCCAAAATAGTATTGCGTTTTTTCCTGCAAAAAGTGCGAAAAGATGATGGTCGTCTCCTCGTTTCATTTTATAGCCCGGAACGATGTATTCGTTTATATTAAAATATAAATATACTAATAGTGTAAGAACAAGTAATTTACCTATTTTATCGAAATGAAAATCTGTAATGTAATCTTGTAAATTATATGACTTTCGTATAAAAAACATGACTATAAGAAGGGCACCTGCTCCGGCGGCAAAAGCTCCGGCGACATAATAAGGTCCGAAAATTGTGGAATCCCAACCGATGCGGGGAGTCATTGCAAAAAGCCAAGAGGTTACTGTGTGAATTGCTAATGCTACCGGAATAATAAGTATGGAAAGTAATCTGATAGAGCGTTTTATGATTTTATATTGCTCGGGAGTACCTTTCCAGCCGAAAGATAGCATTTTATAAATTTTTTGTTTCCATTTTGGTTGGTCTTTCATGGTTTTTTGAAGAAATACCATATCCGGAATAAGCGGCAAAAGGAAAAGTATAATACTTATTACTATATAAGTTGTTACAACGGTTACGTCCCAGAATATAGGTGATTGAACTCTTGCGTATAAAAAAACGTTCAAAAGCCTGTCCGGTCGTCCCATATCGAATACAATTATCAGACCTGCCCACATGGCAAATCCTACGGCTATCATTTCCGCTATTCGGGCAATCGGAGTAATCCATTTTATTCCGGTAAGTCCCAATACGGCACTGACAAGCATTCCTATAAGTGCTGTTGCCACAAAAAATATGAAACTCGATATATAAAGTCCCCACGATATATAATCGGTAAGGGCGGTAGCCCCCAATCCTTCCCTTAACTGAACGGAATAAGCATAAAATCCGAGTCCCATTACGGCGAGTAAAAAAGCTACCCAAATTATAAAGCCTTTATGACTTTTTATCGGTACCGTAAGGTCGGATACAATTTTGTTTAATGACTTTTTTGTTTCTAACATATCTTTTTAATTGATGATTGATGATTTTTGATTGATTAATTTATCCGGTTATGCTTTAATTTGTGAGTTCGATACAAAAAGACCCTTAGGGTTTGATTTAACAAAATTTAACTAATCTAAATATCTAATTTACAGTATATTACTTAAAACCCTAAGGGTCTGATTGCGAAAAAATATACTTTTTAGACTGAACTCATTTGTAAAATTTTGAAATATAGACGCATAAATTAAACTATATGGTATGTTTGCCGGAAAATTTAGATTTTTAATGATGATGTTCGTCTGTTCCTTCTTTTTTTGCACTTTTGAAAGGAAATTTACGATTACGTTCCGGTAAATAATATACGCTTGGTGAAGTTCCCAATTCCGGAAGAAGTGTATAAGCTGCACCTTCTTCAAGCAAAGTACTTAAACGTACAGTTTCTTTTGTTGTTCCGTTCGTAACGGCATCTTCATTTTGGTCTCCGAACCAAAATACCTCGTTACCGCAAGCTGATACGCAACTTGGAAGTTCGCCCTCTCGCAATTTATCGGCACTGAAAACGCATTTTGTAACAGTACCTCTTCGCTGCGGAACATTAAGTTCGACATTATATTCTTTCCCTTTATGCTGTTTCGGAACTTCTTTAGGGTCGCTCCAATTAAATACCCGTGCGGAATACGGACAGGCAGCCATACAAAAACGACAGCCAATACATCTTTCATTGTCGATAAGAACAATACCGTCTTGACGTTTGAAAGTTGCATCTACCGGACAGACTTTCGTACATGGTGGATTGTCGCAATGTTGGCAAGGCTTGGGCATAAAAAAACCTGCTCCGCCTTCACGCTTCATTTCAAGCACGTTAATATGATGTTGCACCTTATCGCCGTTGCCGTCTTTGGAAGTCCAAAGTTGGTGCTCGTCCTGACAGGCAGACATACATCTTTGTTCGTTTCTGCACTTAGACAGGTCGATAACCATTACCCATTTTTTACCGGGTATTCCTTCTCGCCCAAGCTGTTGTAATTGTTCTTCAGTTTTTTTTCCTACATTTTTGACGTGTGCTTTATCTACTTCAACAATTTTTCCGTCTTGTCCGAGAAGTTTTACTGTTTCTCCGGAAGCGGTAGCATTAAAAGTACTTACAATACCTCCGGTAAGTAAAGTTCCGGCTCCGGCCAAGAGTCCTGTTTTTAGAAAATCACGTCGAGAATTGTTTTTTTTATTTTTCGATTTACCCATATTTTATGATGATTAAGGTCGCAGACCCGTTTATTATGAATTATAATCGCAAAGTTAAAAAAAATAAAAGAAAAAAACCTCTTAATTACTCATTTAGATTTATTCTAAATTAAATTTTAATTTTTTTCTTGTTTCTATTTTTTATATTTGCAAAGA
>JAOZMN010000150.1 GCA_029934265.1 Bacteroidales bacterium | reverse complement strand
TTAGATTTGTTAAATTTTGTTAAATCAAACCCTAAGGGTCTTTTTAGACCGAACTCAATGATATAATGGTGTAATGATATAATTATTCAGTTATTCAAATTATTAATACCTTTGCATTTTATTCTATATTGACTTTAAATTTAAAAAAATTTATGCTTACACAACGCCAATTATTTTTTCGTCATGTCGGACAAACTTCCGACGAACCGGTTGCTATTGAAGCTGTAAAAGCTGAAGGTATATACATATACGACAACAAAGGTAATAAATATATCGACCTTATTGCAGGAGTTTCTGTCAGTAATGTCGGACACAGACACCCGAAAGTTGTGGAAGCCGTTAAAAATCAGCTTGATAAATATATGCACCTGATGGTTTACGGAGAGTATATTCAAAGTCCGCAAGTTGAGTTTGCTAAAATGCTGACAGATTTATTGCCGAAAACTTTGGACAGTATATATTATGTAAACTCCGGCAGTGAAGCCATTGAGGGTGCTTTGAAACTTGCAAAACGTTATACCGGACGGCATAAAATTATTGCTTTTAAAAATACTTATCATGGAAGTACGCACGGTGCCTTAAGTCTTATGAGCGATGATACTTACAATATGGCATTTCGTCCGCTTTTGCCGGCGGTGGAATTTCTTGATTTTAATTCGACAGATAATTTTGATATTATCGACAAAAATACGGCTTGTGTTGTGGTGGAAGCCGTACAGGCTGAAGCAGGAATTATTCCGGGCAAAAAAGATTTTTTTGAGAAATTATCTCGAAAGTGTAAAGAAAATGGAGTTTTGATAATTTCAGATGAAGTTCAAACAGGTTTCGGCAGAACGGGAAGTTTATTTGCATTTGAGCAATTTGGTTTTGTGCCGGATATTATGGCTGTTGCAAAAGGAATGGGTGCAGGAATGCCGGTCGGTGCTTTTATTTCGGATAAAAAAATAATGGACTGCTTTACAAATAATCCTATTTTGGGACATATTACTACTTTCGGAGGACACCCTGTTTCGGTTGCTGCTGCTCTTGCCGGTTTAAAGGTTCTTACAGAAGGAAATTTAATTTCTAAAGTTAAAGAAAAAGGTGAACTTTTTCTTTCTTTATTGAAACATCAAAATATAAAATCAGTGCGTGGTATCGGACTTTTTTATGCTGTTGATTTGGGAAGTTTCGATAATGTAAAAAAGTTTATAGAAAATGCTGAAAATAACGGAATTTTAACTGATTGGTTTTTATTTGATGAAACTTGTTTCAGAATTGCTCCTCCGCTTACAATAACTCAGGACGAAATTAAAATTACTTGCGAAAAAATAATTAAATCATTGGATTTTTAAATAAATTTCAGAAAGTAAAGTTTGCCGGAAAGTATTGTATGTACTAATACAAAAGTTTTTCCGCATTAACGTTTATATAATAACTTGATTTTTTTTTTTACAAATACGGCTTTGCCCCATTAAAAAGGTTGGAGACCTTATGTTTTTTAACAGCTGAATTTGATTTTTAATAATTTTATGGAAATTTTTAATAATCGGTATCAAATAATCGAAATACCGGTAGTAAATATTTTTTAATCAATTTAAACTAAAATCTTAAAAATTAGAAAGCTATGAAAAAGAATTTTTTGATAATAATCGCTGTTATATTTTGTTCGAGTTTCTCTTTCTCGCAAAACGTAAAAACACAAAATGTAAAATCTGTAATAAATTCGGCTACCATATACTTAAATGGAGCTGAAATTGTACAAAATCCGAAAATTAACTTACAAGCCGGACGTACAAAACTTATTTTTACAAATATTTCTCATAAAATAAAACCTAAAAGCATAAGAGTAACAACACTAAAAGGTATTGATTTATTAAGTGTTACAAGTAAAATAAATTATCTTACTAAAGTAGAAGAACAAGTTGAAATTAAACAACTTAAAGATTCACTTAAACTTGTACAAAATAAAATACAAGCTTTTAATGATGAAAATGACGCTTATAAAACAGAAAAAGCAATGTTGCTTAAAAACACTTCCATCGGAGGAAGTAATACCGGTGTAAGTTTGGCAGAATTAAAAGAAGCTGCCGATTTTTACAGAAGCAGGATAAAAGATATAAATACACGAGTAAGTAAGATAAACAAAGGTATAAATAAACTGTCTGTAACTAAATTTCGACTTCAAAAAGAACTAAAAGAACTAAATGCAAGTGCAAGTTATATGCGTGCGGAAGTGGAAATTTTAGTTTCAGCCGATAAAGCTGTAAGTTCTAATTTTGAGTTAAAATATATTGTCGCAGATGCCGGTTGGTCTCCTGCTTACGATATAAAAGCTACTGATACAGACAAGCCGGTAGAACTTATTTATAGAGCAAAAGTTTTTAATAATACAGGTATCGACTGGAAAAATTTAAACATAAAACTCTCGACAGCCGACCCTACTTTAAGCGTTTCTCAACCGGAACTTAAACCTTGGTATGTGAGTCAATCTTATTATTCAGGGAACGATAAAGGTTTTGGAGGAGTAAATGAAGGATACACACAAAATATGATTGTTTCTAAAGATTTTGAAAAGTCGGAAGATGAATATAGAGGCGAACGCAGTATGTCGCCGGGTACCGGAGCTGTAACAACAACTCATGTAACTGAAAGTTACGGAAATGCCGCTGTCCCGGAAATGAACGCTGAGTTCAAAATCAAAACCAAATACTCCGTACCTTCGGACGATAAGCCTTATCTTGTTGATGTAAGCGAGCATAAACTTCCTGCAAGTTTCAAGCATTTTGCAGTTACAAAATTGGATAAAGATGTATTTTTGCTTGCAAGAATTACCGGCTGGGAAGATTTAAACCTTGTTGAAGGTCCTGCAAATGTTTATTATGCCGGCACTTATTTGGGACAATCGTTTATTCAGACCCGAAATGTAAAAGATACCCTTGAACTTTCGCTTGGAAGAGATTCAAAAGTTCTTGTAACTCGTTCTAAATTAAAAGAATTCAGCAGTACTCAATTAATAGGTTCAAAACGCAAAGAAACTTTTACCTATGAATTTGTAGTCAAAAATAATCGAAAAGCCGATATTACCATTGATATTCTTGACCAACTTCCAATATCGCAATCAGATAAAATTGAAGTGAAAGCTCTTGAAATTTCAGATGCAAAACAAAACTTTGCAACAGGTGAACTTAAATGGAAATACACAATAAAACAAGGAGAAAGCCACAAAATAAGACTTTCATTTTACATAAAATATCCCAAAGAAATGAAAGTGGAAGTACAAAAAATGAAATCCAGACAAATTCGATATTTCTAAACCTGTTCTGATTTTTGTTTAGAAAAATGCTTCTTCGGTCATTGTATCATTGCTAAATAATGATACAATGACCGAAGTTTTTTATTATATTCCGAGTTCGGTATAAAAAGTTCAAAATTCCACAAATTAAAATATAGAAGTATATAAACTTGTTTCAAAAGTAAATTTTTGTAATATTTGCAGAAAAACTTTTTTTGTCTTGAATATTCTAAAATATGAAAAAGTCATTATCGGTAATTATATTATTATTTATTGTAAATTTTTTGTTTTCACAGACAGGAGGAAAAACTGTTTATAATTTTTTGAACTTGATAAACTCGGGACGCACAGCAGGTATGGGCGGAAAAATTATCAGTATTTATGATGATGATATTAATATGTCGGCGAATAATCCTGCTTTGCTTAATTTAGAAATGACAAATAAATTATCTGTAAACTATATCGGATATTTTGCCGGAATAAAATCCGGATATTCCGCTTATGCTTTTGAATTAAAGAAATTCGGAGTTTTTTCGGCGGGAATACAATATCTTAATTACGGAAAATTTATCGGAGCGGACGAAGTCGGATATAAAACCGGAGAATTTAACGCTTCCGAGTATGCTTTTAATCTTATCTGGTCGAAAAAACTTACCGAAAAAATAAAAGCCGGCGTAAATATGAAACCTGTTATTTCGCAATTTGAAAGATATAAATCGTTCGGAATTGCCTTTGATTTGGGTGCAGTTTATCATACCGAAAACGATTTTGCGGCAGGACTTGTCGGAAAAAATATCGGCACACAAATAAAACCTTATTACGAAGGACATTACGAACCTTTACCTTTCGATTTACAACTTGGAATTTCCAAAAAATTGGCACACGCTCCGTTTCGTCTGAATATTACTGCTCATCATCTTTATAAGTGGGATTTGACTTACGATTTACCTCAAAATAATACGTCTTCAATTTTTGATGATAACGGTAATTCCGGAGGAGGAAAAAAACTTGAAAATGCTCTTGATAACAGTTTGCGACATTTGATAGTAGGTGTGGAATTTATTCCTCTTAAAAGTTTTTATTTGAATCTTGGATATAATCATCAATTAAGAAAAGAATTAAGCATTATAGATAAAAGCGGAGTTGTAGGTTTTTCTTTCGGTTTCGGATTGAAATTGAAAAAATTTACTCTCAATTACGCAAGAACAAAATATCACCTTGCCGGAAGTTCAAATCAATTTTCACTGACTTTTAATCTTAAAGAATTTAAAAAACTTTTAAGAAATAAAGAAATTGAATAATAAGTTCGGTATAAAAAGACCCTTAGGGTTTGATTTAACAAAATTTAACGAATCTAAATATCTAATTTACAGCACATTACTTAACACCATAGGGGTCTGATTGCGAAAAAATATACTTTTTAAACCGGAATCAATAATGCAGGTTAAAAGTTCAGTATAAAAAATGTTTTCATAATTTTAAAATCCATGAATAAAAAACAATTAGAATTAATATCCCTGAAAACAGGAATAAGCGTCAAGCAAATCGAAAATACTTTAGAACTGTTTGCCCAAGGCGGAACCGTACCATTTATAAGTAGGTACAGAAAAGAAAGAACAGGAGGTTTGGACGAAGTTCAAATTGCAAATATCAAAGAAGAACATCAGCGATTAACAGAAATAGAAAAACGAAAATCATCAATAATTTCGGCAATAGAAAAACAAGATAAATTAACTGATGAACTTAAAAAAACAATAGAAAATTGTTACGATTTAACCGAACTTGAAGATATTTATCTTCCTTACAAAATAAAACGAAAAACCAGAGCCGTAAAAGCGAAAGAAAAAGGATTGGAACCACTTGCAAAACTTCTTCTATTGCAAAATAATATTAACGTGGAAGTTGAAGCCGAAAAATTTATAACCGACCAAGTAGAAGATGCAGATGAGGCTTTGCAAGGAGCAAGAGATATTATTGCCGAACAAATAAACGAAGATATAAAATTAAGAGAAGTTGTAAGAAACAAATTTCGCAGAGAGGCGGTGATATATTCAAAAGTCGTAAAATCCAAAAAGGAAGAAGCCGGAAAATACGAGTTATATTTTGATTTTTCGGAAGAATTGCGTAAAGTTCCTTCTCACAGACTTCTCGCTATTCGCAGAGGCGAAGAAGAGGGCTATTTAAAAGCAGGAATTAAACTTCCCGACGATGATATTTTAATAAGTTTGAACCGCAGAGTTGTAAAATATTCAAATCAAGCAGGCAAGCAAGTTGAAATTGCAATTGCCGATGCTTACAAAAGACTTTTAGAGCCTTCAATAGAGAACGAATTTGGTACTCTTTCCAAAGAAAAAGCCGACAAAGAAGCGGTAAATGTTTTTGCAAAAAATTTAAGACAGCTTTTGCTTGCATCTCCTTTGGGCGAAAAACGTATTTTGGCACTCGACCCCGGTTTTGCATCGGGCTGTAAATTGGTTTGTCTCGATGAAAACGGAAACCTTTTGCATAATGAAAATATTTATCCGCACAAACCGCAGAGCAGAACTATTGAAGCCGGCAAAAAAGTTGCATCACTTGTAAGTGCTTACAAAATAGAAGCAATAGCAATCGGAAACGGAACTGCAGGACGTGAAACAGAACATTTTGTCAGAAATAAAATCAGGTTCGACCACGATGTTAAGGTTTTTGTAGTAAGCGAAAACGGAGCATCTGTTTATTCCGCATCGAAAGTTGCTCGTGAGGAATTTCCCGATTATGATGTAACCGTGCGAGGTGCTGTTTCTATCGGCAGACGACTTGCCGACCCACTTGCCGAGCTTGTAAAAATAGACCCTAAATCTATCGGGGTAGGGCAGTATCAGCATGACGTAAATCAGAAAATGTTGCAAGAAAGTTTGGATACCGTTGTTGAAAGTTGTGTAAATTCCGTTGGTGTAAATTTGAATACGGCAAGCAAACATTTACTTACTTATATTTCCGGCTTAGGACCTCAACTTGCTCAAAATATTGTCGATTACAGAAGTGAAAACGGAGCTTTTTCCAAAAGAAGTGAGCTCAAAAAAGTTAAACGAATGGGAAATAAAGCATTTGAGCAATCTGCCGGTTTTCTTCGCATACGAGAATCCTCGAATCCTCTTGATAATACGGCGGTACACCCTGAAGCATATCATATTCCCAAACAAATGGCGAAAAATATCGGTGTAAAAGTTGAGGATTTAATCGAAAGTAAAGATTTGCGAAAAAAAATAAATTTGAACGATTATATCAGTGAAGAATACGGCTTGCCAACTTTAAAAGATATAATGAGTGAACTCGAAAAACCGGGCAGAGACCCTCGTGAACAAATAAAAGTTTTTGAGTTTTCGCAAGATGTTTATAAAATAGATGACCTCAAAGAAGGTATGATTTTACCCGGAATTATTACAAATATTACTAATTTCGGAGCTTTTGTAGATGTCGGTGTAAAACAAGACGGTTTGGTACATGTTTCTCAAATAAAAAATGCCTATGTAAGCAATCCCGCCGATGAACTTTCGTTACACCAGCACGTTAAAGTGAAAGTTACCGCAGTTGATATTGACAGAAAAAGAATACAATTATCAATGAAAGATATTTGAGAATAATGTATAATTTACAAATTATGAATTCGGAATAAAAAGACCCTTAGGGTTTGATTTAACAAAATTTAATAAATCTAAATATTTAATTTACAGTTTGTTACTTAAAACCCTAAGGGTCTGATTTC
>JAOZMN010000558.1 GCA_029934265.1 Bacteroidales bacterium | reverse complement strand
ACCGGAAACCATAAGTTGAATTTGCAGCCTTTTGGAAAAAGTAGTTTTTCCGGACGAAGTAGGTCCTGCAATAAGAACTAATCTTTTAGAACTTCCAAGTTTAATTTTTTCGGCAATTTCGGCAATCTTTTTTTCGTGCAAAGCTTCGGAAACTTTTATAAGTGTGCCGACGGTTTTATTTTCTACATGCTCGTTTAATCTGCCGATATTACTTGCATTAAGTATTTTTATACGCTCTTTGTGTTCACTGAAAACATCAAAAAGTTTATCTTGATTTTCGAGCGGACGCAATTTTTTCGGATTTTTTTTGTCGGGAACTCTTAACAACATTCCTTGTTTTAAAGTTTCCAATCCGAAATTTGTAAGTAAACCGGTTGAAGGTATTAAATATCCGTAAAAAAAATCGGTAATATTGTCTAAACTGTAAACTTCCGTAAAGATAGTACCGCCTTGTCTAAAAAGTCTTGCTTTTTCGGGTGCGTTACTGTTTTCAAACATTTTTACAGCCTCGCATTTTAAAATTTCTTTACGAACAAAAGGTATATCTTGCTTGATTATTTCAAGCATTCGTTTTTTTATTTGCTCTACCCTCTTACCGGTTATTTCTTTATGTTTTCCGTCAAGCTCGCAAAAATATCCGTTCGATATTGAATGTCCAACCATTATATTTGTTTCCGGATATAAATCCTTAACAGCTTTAAGCAGAACAAAATACAAAGAACGCACATACATTCTCATTCCGTCTTTATGAGTAATATCAAAGAAATTTATTTTTTTTGCTTTGAAAATTTCGTAACTCAACTCCTCCACTTCGTTGTTCACAAATGCCCCAAGTATCGGATAATCCGATTTTATTTTTTGGTCGGCAATTATTTCGTGTAAACTTGTACCAAGCAGATATTGCTTTCCGGTATCGCTATTCTCACAATGTATGGTTATTAATTTTCGCATAAAGTTTTTTTTAATGATACAATTACAATGAACAATTTACAATGAACAATAGTTTACTATCCATTTTCACTATAAATTGTTTATTGTAAATTGTAAATCGCTTACAGTTTTGCAATTACGGCATCAGCCATTTGAGTTGTGGAAGCGGCTCCATTGTTTACTACATCAGCAGTTCCTCTCATTTTCATCATGTCGTAGGTTCGTACCTTTCCCTCTTCTATAACTTGTGCTACTGCATTTCTTATTTTCTTTGCGATAGTTTTTTCTTCTATAAAATCAAGCATCATACAAGCAGATTCTATCATAGCCATCGGATTTACGATAGATATTTCATAATCGGCATATTTTGGTGCAGAGCCGTGCGTTGGTTCAAATACTGCAATTCCGTTTTTTGACCACTGTGCACTGCAAGCAAAACCAAGTCCGCCGATTAATCCTGCAAATCCGTCGGAAACAATATCGCCGAACATATTTCCGGCAACTATTACTCCGTAATCTTCCGGATTTTTAGTAAGCCACATCATTTGTGCATCAATATTTGTGTTCCAAAGTTGAATTTCCGGATAATCGTTTTTCTGAATTTCCAATGCCATTTTGTACATCATTCCGGAAGTTTCACGAATAACGTTTGGTTTTTCGCACAAAGTAACGGATTTATATCCGAAATTTTTGGCGTGGTCGAAACCTGCTCGCAAAATATTTTCCGTTCTTTCTTTAGAGAAAATTCTTGTCGAAATTGATACTTCTTCTTTGGGTACACTGCCGAAATTTTGCTTAAATTTGGGGTGCGACATAAAAGCGTCATAAACTTTTTCGTCCGGATTCAACCATTCTACTCCGCCGTACAAGCCTTCAGTATTTTGTCGGACAATTACAACATCAACCATAGGTTCGTTAATTTCATC
>JAOZMN010000557.1 GCA_029934265.1 Bacteroidales bacterium | reverse complement strand
AGATTTGTTAAATTTTGTCAAATCAAACCCTAAGGGTCTTTTTATACCGAACTCTTTCTTAAATTTTGATAAATTTCAAAACAGATTTTTCATTTTTTGTAAAAACATTTATAAAATATACACCTTTGTTAAAATCTGAAATATTTATTTTAATTTTTGTTTTAAAATTTGCTTTAAAAAATTCTTTGCCGAAAATATCCGTTATTGTAAGTCGGCTTTCACCAAAAATATTATTTCTGACAATCAAAAAATCATAAGACGGATTGGGGTATATTTTAACATTTGTACTTTTTTGAGTTTCATTTACCGATAAAGCTCCAATAAGATATTTATACGCTTGATAAGTTTTCACCATTCCCCAGCCGTATTCGTTATTCGGATTATCGGCATTGTCGGCTGTATATTTCAAAGCATCAAATATTTCCGAACTTGTGGCTGTCGGTACCATTTCCATCAGCAAGCCGGCACAACCGGCAACAAGCGGACAAGAAAAAGATGTTCCTTGCGTGTATTCGTAACCGTTATCAATTATTGCCACGTATATATCCGAGCCTTGTGCCACTACATCGGGCTTTATCCTTCCGTCGGCAGTCGGTCCTTTTGAACTGAACATTTCCAATTTTCCGGAAATTTTCGTTGCTCCTACGGCAAGCACGCTATCCCCGTCCGCCGGAGCCAAAAGTGAGGATTCAAAAGGTCCGGAATTTCCTATACCGTTTATCACCAAAATGCCTTTACTTGCCGCAATATCGGAAGCGATTGTCATAACGGAAGTATTACCGTCCAATTTTCCGTAATAGCCTGTCGTGTCGTCTTCAAACCATATATAGCCCAACGAAGTAGAGAAAATTTCGGCACCCAAGCCGGCAGCCCATTCCGCCGCAGCTACCCAGTTATCTTCCTCAACAGTCGTTTCGGAAGCCGTATTTTCGGTTTTTGACAAAATATAAGTTGCTCCGTAAGCCGGTCCGATAAGCGAACCTTTTTTAAAACCGGCTATTGTACTGAGTACTGCGTTTCCGTGAGTTCCGGTTCCAAGGTCGCCGTCCGAAGTGCTTACTCTTTCGTGTTTATTCACAAAATCATAAGTTGCAAGAATATTCAGATTTTGAAAAACTTCATGGTCGAGATTATCAAATCCGGAATCCATTACTGCTATTTTTACTCCCTTTGCTGAAAAACCAAGTTTATGAATTTCAGGAACTTGCAATGATACTAATTGAGTATATGATTGTCCGTAATCTATGCTGTCGATTCCAAAAGTTTGTACGGCTTGCGGAGGGAAAATGTTTTTATACGGTGAAATTTCAGTTTTTTCTAATTTCCTTACTATATCAATTTTTTTGACAAAATTATATTTTGCAATAATTTCAATTTGCTGTCTGCCGGAAATTACGGAAACTGCATTTAACCAATTTGAAACTTGCTTAATTTCAATTACTTGACTTTTAATTTTATTAATATACTCTTGCGTTACCGGAATATCCGTAAAATTGTATATGTTTTCTGAAATATCTTTTTGTTTATCATTAAAAAATATCCAAATTTTATATTCTTCTTTAAGGTTGTATTTTAATATTTTTTGTAAATTTTCCGAAACGTTTTTTTGTCCGAAAGAAAAAAAGCCCGAAAAAAATATTAATATAAATAAAAGATATTTACTCATTTTATAATTTTATTGATTAATAATGACAAATATATTTTTCTTTTTCAAAAACCGAAATTTATTTTATAATTTTGTGAGAGTTTTTTATAAAATTTTAAAATAATCAAATCATGGAAAGAAACAACAAGCCCGGACAAGATATTATTATTAATTCAAAAATTCGAATATGGCTTTATTTTGCCTTACCTGTA
>JAOZMN010000149.1 GCA_029934265.1 Bacteroidales bacterium | reverse complement strand
ATAAATTCTTTCGGATAAAAATTGTCTGTATTTAATTTATTGATGTTTTTGCGAAAAGTAATATCAATAAATATCGGTATTTTAGGATTTACAAAATATTTTATTCCCAAACCGGTCGAAAATGAAAAAAGCGGTTTATTAAAATATGTCGATTTTCCTTCAGTAAAATTTCCTTCGGAAGTAAGAATTTTAGTTTTTTGTGTTATCGGAATACTTGCAATTATTCCTGTATGAATGTTAATGCAGAATTTGTTTTTTGTATAAATATCGTAAGAAAAATTTAAGGGAATTTCTATAAAACTAATGCTGTTTGTATAGTTTTCGGAAGTATTATTAAAAACAGTATCGGTTGTTACGATTAAAGCGGAGTCAGCTTTTTCGTTCCAAGTTTCTCTTGAAATTCGATGTGTTCCTATTGTATCGCCGGCATCGTTTATGGTGTAGTACGTATCGAGAAGTTTTGTTTGATATGCTCCGAAATAAGTATAATTTTCGGCTTCATTCACGGTAAAATCGGTAATTACAGTTCGGATTTTTTCTTTTGTAGATAAGTATCCTATACCTGTGTAAATTGCAATTTTATTAAGTCGCCAACCGGCTTGCATTCCGAAATTATTACTTTGAAAACTTGTCGGCGAACCGTATTTTATATCTTTAAATAAAAAAGAAGGTGAGTAGTACAAGCTTCCGAAATATTGCGGTTTTTTATTTAATACTGTATCTGTAACTATTATGGTATCTCTTTGTACGATTTTGAGGGTATCGTAAATTGTTATTGTATTTTTGATTGTATCGGTTATGAAAACGGTATCTCTTTTTATGATTTTTTTGCGTTTCCTACGAACGTAAACTTTTTTACGAATTGTATCTCTTGTAGTTTCCTTAATGGTATCGACAATAACTACTTTCCTGACAATAGTATCGGGTGGAGAAAAAGAATTAACGGTATTTCCCGATACATAAGTCGCTGATAGTAATAATATCAAAAACAACGTTGTTTTTGATACTTTATTCATCTTCGCTGTCATTTTCGTAATCTTCGCTGTCATAATCATCATCGTCGTAATAGACTGTATCGGTTATTATAACCGGGTTATCCTTTATTTTTATAGTGTCTTTTACATTGACGGTGTCAGAAAGGATAATATCATTTTTTTGAGGAGAAGTTTTATTTTCTTCAATTTTATCATTTTCGATAATTTTTACGGTATCGGAAGGATAGTTTATATTTTTGATAATTGTATCCTTATCTTTTAAAGTATCTTTAATAAGCACAACATTTTTTACAGTATCTGCAATAATTTCATTTTTTTCGGGTTTGTTGTAGTTGTTGTTTTTTGAAATTATAAGCGTTGTTGTAACTGCTGTTACTGTAATTATTGCCGACAAATAAAAAATATTAAAATTAAATAATGAAGGTTTCAAAAAATAATGAAAAGACATTTTTTTGCTTACGGCACTCCAAACACTAAGATTTGGCTTTACCTTGATATCAGAATAAATATCTTTATTATATAATTTTTCTATATCCACAGTTGATTTTTGATTTACGATTTTTGATTGTCAATTTTGCTTTCGCTTGATTAATAAAATTTTTATAAATGTTGTATATACAAATATTTGTCAGATTACTTATTTGTTCATCAATCAAAAATCCTCACTCATTTTTGTAAGAATAATTTTGAGTGTTTCTTTTGCTTTTTTATATTGAGAACGTGATGTTCCGCTTGTTATTCCGAGTTTTTCGGCTATTTCGTTGTGTTTGTAGCCGTCTATTGCGAACAGATTAAATATTATTCGTTTTCCTTCAGACAGTTCATCTATTGCTTTTCGCAGTTCTTGGTTTGTAAATTCCGGCTCGGTATCGTTTATTGTCGAAATTGTTTGATAATTGTATTCTTCGTCTTGGTTTTCAAAAAGTTCTGCTCGCTTTTTTTTTATGTAATTTAATGAAGTATTTACTGCAATAGTTTGTATCCAAGGCTTTAAACTTTTATGTTTTTTTTCATCAAATTTATTAATATTTTTGAATAAATTGTAAAAAACATCTTGCGATAAATCTTCTGCATCTAATTTATTTTTCAGATACCGTAAACATATCACAAAAACATAGTTGTAATACTGCTCAAAAATATTTTTTTGAGCTTTTTTCTTTCCTTTTTTACAAAGTCGGATAAGTTTTATTTCGTCCGGCATTCTTTCTTATTAGTTAATACAATCAAGAGCGATAAATGTTGCCGTTGCAAAGGTAATAAAAAACTTTTGATACCTAAAATGGAAAGGAGACTTGCGGGTATTAAAAAAGGGGCGTATGTAATTACGCCCCTATATTATCAGAATATATAAACAAGGTGTTTATTTTATGAATTTAATTGTGTAATTTCCTTCGGCGGAATTAATTTTACCAAAGTAAACACCTTTTGGTAGTTCTTGAATATTCAGTTTAAGAATACTATCAGTTGCGTTTTCAAGTTTATTGATAACTACTTGTCCTTTAATATCCATTATTTTTATCGAAACTTCGGAACTTAAATTTGAAATTTCTATATAAAGAATATTTTTTGCAGGAACAGGATATATCGTTAATTGCTCACTGTTTACAAGAGTTTCAACTCCGACAGCTTCTTCGGTTACTTCAACGTCAAGACTAATAAGGTTTCCTTCGCTTAAATCTATTACAAAAGCATCTTCTTCATTTGTTGAATTTCCGTACCATGTAGGTTCGTATCCGTCCAGTTTTACAAGCATTTTATATTTGCCTTTTTCTACACCGTCAAAAGAGTATGAACCGTCTGCATTAATTTCGATAATATAAGCAGGTTCGTTACCTTTTTCAGCAATCGGATATAATTCTATTGTTCCGGAAACTGTTGTTTCATCAGGTATGCTAATACTTCCACTCATGTCAAATAATTCTACTCTTTCTATTGCTACTTCATCGGACGACTCGCAAGTACCGTTTGTAACAGTCCAAGTTGCTGTAACTGTTCCAAGCTCTAAATCTGCAATTACGGAATTATATAAATTTGCATCAGAGAGGGTTCCTGTTCCTTCTGTTATTGTCCATGTTCCGGTTCCGGAAACAGGGTTTGAAGCGGTTAAAGTTACTTCTGCATCTTCTGTTGTAATATCAATACCTGCATTTGCAGTTACACTGTTATTTGTTATTGTAATTTCATCAGTTGCAGTATTTGTTCCGTCTGTTACAGACCATTTCATAGTATTTATTCCTTCTGAAAGTCCTGTTACTGCTGTGTTGTATAAATTAGCATCTGCAAAAGTTGCCGTACCTGCAATTACTGTCCAAGTTCCGGTGTTTCCTGTTGCCGGTGCGGTGGCAGATAAAACTGTTTCGTCTGTACAGATTTCCATATCGTTTCCTGCAACTGCCGTGATAGTACTTTCTATAGTTATTATTACTTCATCGGACGACTCGCAAGAGCCGTTTGTTATAGTCCAAGTTGCTGTAACTGTTCCTACTGAAAGTCCTGTTAGTGCAGAGTTTCGAGAATTTACATCGCTGAAAGTTCCTGTACCGGTAGTTAAGCTCCACTTACCATCTCCATCGGAAGGATTGTTGGCAGACAAGGTAACATTATCTTCTGTTGTTGTAATGTCAGTTCCGGCATTTGCACTTGTAACAGAGCCTCTATCAATTATTACATTATCTGTTACAGTTGTTGTGCCGTTGTAAGTTACACTCCATTTCAATTCATTTTCTCCTTCTGCAAGTCCGGAAACTGTAGTGTTATATAAATTGGCATTTGCAAAAGTTGCTGAACCCGAAACTACTGTCCAAATTGCAGTTGCTCCTGTTCCCGGATTGTTCCCGGATAAACTTGTTGATGAAGAGCAAATATCTTTATCCGAACCTGCATTTGCTGAAACTTCTCTTGTAATTGTTATATTAGCATAATTTGTACATATTCCGTTATTTATTTGCCATTTTACATAATTATCTCCCCAAGATAGATTTGAAACATTTGTAGTTGCACTATTTTCTGAAGAAAATTCTAAATCAACAGGACTTAATGCTATCCATGTTCCTGTTCCTGTTGCAGGGTCGTTTCCGGTAACAGAAACCGATGCTTGAGTAGTTGTAATTTCGTCTTGTGCAACAGTTACAGTTGCGGCACTATTTGTAATAACAACTTCATCAAACTTTGTATTTGTGCCGTCTGTTACAGTCCACTTTAAAGTTACAGATGTACCAGTAGGAATATCAGATATTTGTGAATTACAAGAATTTACATTATCTATAGTACAAGTTCCATCTATTATTGTCCAAGTTCCCATAGCTGTTGAAACGGGATTGTTTCCTTGTAAAGTCCAATTCCCTGTACAAGTTGTTGCATCATTTCCTGCTGTTGCGGTAACTCCGCTTGGTGTTGTATTTCTATATATTTTTGCATAATCATAAGCTGAACAAGAGCCGTTTGTAACTGTCCAAGTTGCAGTTTTATATCCGGTAAAAAGAAGTGCGGTTATTGTTGTGTTATAAAGATTAGGTGTTGTAATATTGTAATAACCGGGAGGTGCTGAAACTGTCCAAGTTCCTGTTTCTCCGGTTCCGGGAGCGGTTGCTGACATTGTTACATTATCCGAAGCTGTAATTTGATCGCTACCTGCATTAGGTACTGCTGATAAACTGTTGTTTGTAATTACGATGTCATCTGTTGCTGTTTCTGCACCTCTTGTAACGGTATATCTTACAGTTACAGAACCTACAGCTATATCTGTAACTATAATTTTGTGATCATAACCCATAAGAGGCTCTAAGGTTGCTATACCTGAAACTATTGAAAAACTTGGAGTTCCACCAATAGATGCAGGGTCATTACCGTAAATAAAAGCATAATCAGTACAAATATTAAGACTTTCACCTTGTTCTATTTTTGCGGTCGGGGGTACTGTTTCATCATAATAATAAATATACATTAAGTCATCATCAGAACAAGTACCATTATCAATAGTCCATTTTAATTGTGATGTTCCAAAAGCTGTAAGTCCGGTTATTGTGGAATTATAATCATTTTCACTTGTTACAGTTCCTCCTCCGGAATTTACAGTCCATAAACCCGTTTCTCCTGCACCGGGAGCAATAGCTGAAAGTGTTGCATTATCAACAGTTGTTGCAATATCTACACCAGCATTTGCTACAACGCTTGCATTTGTAACTGTAACTTCATCATAAACTGTAACTTCATTTTTTGAAACCGTCCATCTTGCTGTTACTGAAGTTCCTGCCGGAATATTTTCAATTCCATTATTGCTATAATGTGCTGATTTTTTAAGTGTTCCGATTCCTGATATTATTTCCCAATTAGCCGTAACTCCGGATATATAATTTGCAGTAATTGAAATATCTTTATCGCATTTTGTCTTATCTATTCCTGCATTTGCTTCAAGGAAATAAACATACATATAATCATAAGCTGTGCAAGTTCCGTTGTCAATAGTCCATTTAACAGAGTGCGAGCCGGCATCAAAATTGGTAAAATTAGTATTGAATGCGTTTTTATCTGTAAAAGTCCCACCGCCAGTTGTTGTCCACGTTCCGGTTTCTCCTGCACCGGGAGCATTTGCTGATAATATTACATTATCAACTGTTCCTGTAATATCGACTCCTGCATTGGCAATTGGATTCGCATTTGTAATTGTAACCTGGTCGGAAGAGGGAGTTCCGCTAAAATCGACTGTCCATTCGAGAGTTACAGAAGTTCCTGCGGGGATACCTGTTATTTGTGAATTGTACAAAGTATTGTCTTTAATTGTACAAGTTCCGCTTATTACTTGCCACACCCCTGTATGTGGGAAGGGATTAAAAGCTTTCAAAGTATATGTACTACTGCAAACTGTTTCATCACTTCCTGCATCTACCCCTTGCGTATCCGCAAAAGCATTAAAATTAATTCCTGTTAGGAACATTACTACAAGTAAAACTTGTAAAAAAGTATTTTTTTTCATCATATTAAAATTTTAAGTTTGTATGTAAGTAAATTTGTAAATTAAGAAACTGTTTCTATTTGCTTAATACAAGTTGTTGCTTAAAATGTTGCCGTGCCATGAAAAAAAAATATTTTTATTGTCGGAATATGTAAAAACGAGCTTGTTTTTACTTTAAGATAATATATCTTTGTCGTTTATTGAAGAAATTTAAAATAAAATATTAATGAAACTGATAAAAAACGCAAAAATAATAAATGAAAATAAAATATTTGAAGCCGATGTATTAATTAAAGGTGAATATATCTTGAAAATCGTTAAAAATATTGAAGTTCCGAAAAATACGGAAATTATTGATGCAAGCGGAAAATATCTGATACCCGGCATTATAGACGACCAAGTACATTTTCGAGAACCCGGACTTACACATAAAGCCGGAATTTTCAGTGAAAGTCGTGCCGCTGTTGCCGGAGGAGTTACTTCATTTATGGAAATGCCGAACACGAATCCGCAAACTGTAACTCAAGAATTACTTGAAGAAAAATACAAAAATGCTTCCGGAAAATCAATCGCAAATTATTCTTTTTACATGGGAGCAACCAACGACAACTTGGAAGAATTACTCAAAACAGACAAAAAAAATGTCTGCGGAATTAAAATTTTCATGGGTTCGTCCACAGGGAATATGTTAGTAGATAAGGCGGAAACATTGGAAGCAATATTTTCAAAATCCGATATGCTTATTGCTGTTCATTGCGAAGACGAGCAAACTATACAGAAAAATACAAATATTTATAAAGAAAGGTACGCCGAAGAAATGCCGATAAAAATGCACCCCGAAATTCGCTCTGCGGAAGCCTGTTATAAATCGTCTTCTTTTGCAATGAATTTGGCGAAAAAACATAATACTCGTTTGCATATTTTGCATATCACAACAGGAAAAGAAGCAAATATGTTCGAGAATAAAATTTCGGCAAAAGAAAAACGCATAACTTCCGAAATTTGCGTTCATCATTTATGGTTTTCCGATAAAGATTATGATAAATTCGGAACAAAAATAAAATGGAATCCCGCAATAAAAACCGAAACCGACCGCAAACAATTATTAGAAGCACTTTTGAACGATAAATTGGACGTAATAGCCACCGACCACGCACCGC
>JAOZMN010000556.1:1599-1871 GCA_029934265.1 Bacteroidales bacterium | reverse complement strand
AATCATATTTTTTGCCTGCAATATAAATATTTCCACTTCCTTCTGTTTGTTTTTTGTCGGTAATGCTCATGCCTTCCGGAGTATCAGAACTGTATTCTTGTGCGGGCATTTCCGGACCTCTGTTGTAAAGATACAGTACAACTTTTATGTCACCGGGTTCTAATTCTTCATTTTTTATATCTTCCTCTCTTTCATAATTTGTGAAAACAATATACATATCGCTCCATTCTGCATCTGAAGTAGTTACAAACCAGGAGTTTGTAAACTCAAAA
>JAOZMN010000556.1:0-1589 GCA_029934265.1 Bacteroidales bacterium | reverse complement strand
TCAAAAGGTTCTAAAATCATAGTGTCGGCAGTAATGGAAATATTGCTTTTTTCCGGACAACTTACTTCTTCTTTTGGAGTTTCTACAGTGGTAGAGTCAATTTTTGTACTATCGGTTCCTGTCCCTTCTCCGTCTTTTTTGTCAGTTGTGTTACAGGCAACGGCAAACAGCATCATAAATGCAATTAAAATAAAACTTGTTTTTTTCATAAAGTAAAGTTTTTACTGATTAGTATTAATAAAATATTTATTATTCAGCAAAGATAATAATTTTAAAAAAAAATCAAAAATTAGTTATTAGCTTTTTTTAAAGAAAATTTAAAAGAAGTTCCTTTTCCTATTTCACTTTTGACATATATTTCTTCGTTATGTCCGTTTATAATGTGCTTAACAATAGATAGTCCGAGTCCTGTTCCGCCAAGTTCTTTCGACCTACTTTTATCTATTCTGAAAAAGCGTTCAAAAATTCTGTTCAAATATTTTTTTTTAATTCCTATTCCGTCATCGGTAACGGTAACGGTTATTTTTTCTTGATTTTCGGTTATTTTTACTTTTGTCGTTCCTTCTTTTTTTCCGTAAAGTAAGGAGTTTGATATTAAATTTGTGAATACTTCTGTTATATATTCTCGGTCGGCGGAAACGAGAAGTCGTTTTTTGATAGTTTCAAATCTTAAATTTATATTATTTTCTGTTTTTTTTATTTCAAACAAATCAAAAACATCGTAAATAAGTTCGTTAATATCAAAATTTACGATATTTAATTTTAATTCGTGGGTTTCTAATTTTGAAATTGTGAGTAAATCTTCGACAATGGAAATTAGTCTGTTAATATTTTTTTTTGTTCTTTTCAGATATTTAATATTTACATTATCGTCTTTAATTGCACCGTCGAGAAGAGTGTATATATAACCTTGTATATTGAAAATAGGGGTTTTAAGTTCGTGAGAAACGTTTCCGAGAAATTCTTTTCTGTATTTTTCTTCTGCTTTTAAAAGTTTAATTTCAGATTCATTATTATCTAATGATTTTTTGTTTACGTATTTTTCTTTGTATTTTTCAAAAAAAAAATTGTATATATATAAGGTGAATAAAATAGATAAATAGATTTCAAAATTTATTAAAAAATTAAGGTGTAAATTATTAAAATAAGAAATAACAAATATCATAAAAAAAATAATATTTGTTAATATAAAAATAGCCGTATATTTAAAGTATATACTGTTGTGAAAATTTACCGGCGGTGATGATTTTGTTAAATATTTCATAATCATTTTATTATCAAAAATTTAGGAGTGTAGTTTGAGCATATTAAACAGCTTGAAGACCTTAAAATTAATATTTTGCTTAATAATTCTTAACAATTACTTAACATTAGAATTAATGTTAAGTAACTAATTAAATATAATTTTGAAAATTCAAAGCTAATGAATTTCAATGTAAAAAAAATATTTTATATAATAATACTTTGGTAAAATTTACCGGATTTATTTTATTAAATTATAATATATTGAAAATAAGTAAAATACCGGTAAAGTCTGAAATTATTAATAATCAAAACTCAGTGACAAAGGGTAGATACGATTGGGCAGA
>JAOZMN010000148.1 GCA_029934265.1 Bacteroidales bacterium | reverse complement strand
ACTTCATTAAGCGGTATCGAAACATCGTAAATATAAGATGCGAGCATAAAAGCAATAATTCTTTCGTACGCATTAGTTTCTTCTTTGTCGATAATATCTGTTTCTGCAATATCGTCGAGCGAAAGCTCATCGGCAGTGATTGTTTCTGTTAGTTTCTCTTCTATTTGCTCGGCATCTGCAAAATATCTTAACCTTGATGCGATAAGTCGGTCGGTTTCATTTTTTTCTTTTATAGAAAGTTCTTTATAATAAGTTGTGTCAATATCTTTTATTTTTACAAAAAAATCGTCCATATCAGAAATGTCGAGATAAGCATTTGCAATTCTGTCAATTACGGCTTTCTTTTCGGGTTTCAGTTTATTATATTTTTTACCGTCAGAAATTCTCAATGAATCTTTTATTTCAGTATTTCGGAGACGAATATTTTTCGTGTCAAACATCATGTAAATAAGGCTCATGTCATCTACATCTAAATTTTTGAATATTCTGAAATCACTTTCAATATAGGGCATTTTTGTGTCGTGAATTGCGGTTGCGAGCATCACAGAAAGTATTCTCAAATATTTTTGGTATAATTCATCAGAAATTATTTTCCCTTCAGAACTCATTTCTTTTATGTAAAGCATATCCTGATTGAGATATTCTTCTATTGAAGCCGTGTTTTCTTCGGGTGTGTACAAATCTTTAAGTTTATACAATAAAAGTCTGTCTGTTTTGTATTTGTCCTTTATATTCAGATTGTTGTATCTGTTTGCATCGTTTGTCGAAAGTTCTATGAAATTTACGGAATCACTTGCAAGCACGTATAACTGGGCAAGCCTGTCGATAAATGATTTTTCGTTTTGCTGTAAATTTTTGTATTCTTTTTTATCTGCGTTCTTTATTGCCATTCTGACATAAGGGTCTTGCATGGAAAAAATTTTTGTAGAATACATCATGTCGAGTATGCTTTTGTTTGCCATGCTCAAATCTTTGTTTATATCAAAATCGCTTTGTATAAACGGTGTTTGGAAATCGGAATTTGTGGTATCTGTATTAAAAGGTGCAGGAAGATTATGAACGTAACACGCTATCCTGAATGATAATACCCTTTCAATATCTTCAAGTTCTTTTTCGGAAAACAAATCACCAACTTCTTCTTTGTTGTTAATTCCGAGTTCGTCTTCTACAATATCGACATAAGTTACGATTGCTTCTGATTTTGCTTTTATAATTTCTTTAAGTTGATATGCTATTAGTCGGTCGAATTTTCGTTTGTCGGTTATGTTCAAATTTGAATAATAACTTGCATCACGCTTTCGCAGACGTATAAATATAGAATCGTAAGAAGTTTTTGAATACATCAAGGCTACATCTTCCACGAAAAATTTATCATCTTCATCAAGTTTTGAGAATTGTGCTTTATCTTCGATTTTAATTGTTTTTAAAATATTTTCATCAAGTTCCAAAGTTTTAAGGTCGAACAAAGTTTGAACAAAACTGTTATCGTCTTCTGTGAAAGTTTGTTGTATTTTAAAATCGGGGTCGGTAAGCTGAAAATGAATATCATAAACAAAACCTGCAAGTTTGTTCGATAGTATTCTGTCGTACATATCTTGTTTTTCTTGTGTAACGATTGTCGTATCTACACCCGGCAATACTTCCGTAATATCTATTTCAAGTTTGGCGAGAGAATCTATTTTGTCTTTTCTGCATTTGTATGCTATAAGTCTGTCTGTTACACGTTTTTCAGCTATTGTTTTATTTTGAAGATATTGTAAATCAATAGTTGAAAATTCTACAAATTCCGCAAATTCATTTTCTTTACAGATTTCTGCCATACGGTCGATTTTTTCTCTTTCGGTATCGGCAAGCATAAAATATCTTTCTGTATCGGCAAATTTTATTTAATCCAGTACGTCTTGCGAAAGTTCAAATGCTCTGGATTTATAGTCCATATCAAGCATACTCAAATCGGCAATGTCGAGTTTTGAATATATGTCGTAATCAGGTTTAATCAAAGGTAATTCAAAATTGTATATAAATCCGGCAAGGTAAGTTGAAATTATGCTTTCGTAGGTTCTGTCGTCTATCACAGGTGCAAATCCGGAAGAATCCACAAGACTTTTGATGTCTATATCACTTGTGTAAACTTCGGCAGTAGCTTTATTTTCATCGGCAATTTTTTTGATTTTATAAGCAATGAGTCTGTCGTAAAATTGTTTGTCGGGCAGTTGAAGAGCTTTATATTTTTTAATGTCATCGTTTGATATTTTTACGAAAGTTGCACCTCCGGACGAATTTGTGTATGCTTGTGCAAATCGGTTTGTAAAAGCCGTATTCTCTTCCGACAAGGAATTATATTCTTGCTTGTCGATTTTTTGGACGGAATCTATGTATGCTTGGTCAATATCGACTTCTATTGACATATAAAACATATCTATAATACTCTTGTCTTCAATGGAAAGACCTTCAAAATCGTTATAATCCGGTTCGAAAAATTTTAATGACACATTATATAATAAAGCTGCTGTTTTTGCCGATAAAATCCTGTCATAAATACTTTGTATATCTACTCCGACAAGCTCTTCAGGGACTTCCGGCGTATTTTTTTCTATATCGTATTTTACGGTAGATATTTCTTCACTTAAATTTTTTAATTTTTCTTGATAATCGGCATTATTTATTTTTAAAAACGGACTGCTGAATGTGTAAACATCAAACATTCCCTTTCCGCCGTCTCTGTTGGAAGCAATATATCCGATTTCCGTTCCTACGGTAAAATAACAATCATCAAGGTTTGTATTGAAGGGGTCGGAAAGATTGGTAATACTGTAATTGTCGTAACTGCCTTTTTTGGCGATGTAAATATCGAGTCCGCCGAAGCCTTTATGACCGTCCGATGAGAATGTTAAAGCATTTTCGCCGGCAACATAAAACGGAGTTACTTCATTAAAAGGTGTATTTATTGCATCACCGATATTTATAGCTTTATCCCAAGTTCCGTCAGATTTTTTCACGGAAAAATAGATGTCGTTTTTTCCGTATCCTCCGGGACGGTCGGAAACAAAGAAAAGTGTGTCGCCTCCGGCGGATAGGGCAGGTTGTTTGTTGTCGGATTCCGGAAAATTAATATTTTCGTTCAATTTCTTGGAAGAAGACCATTTTTTTCCTTTTTTTTCGGTGTAATATAATTTACAGTAAGAATCTTCTCGTCCGCAACTTGTATAATAATAAATTGTTTTATCTACATTGAAAACACCCGGACCGTCGTTGTATTTTGAATTTACTCCATCGAGTTTGTCCCCGAGTTCGGTTTCTTTCCACTTTTTATCGTTTTTTACAAATCTGTATGTCTTTGTAAATGACTCTCCGACTTCGCTCTCTTTTGAAAATTTAGTATTCAGTCGTCCGGATATTATTATAAGATTTGTGTCATTGTCAAAAATAACAGGGGCGAAATCATTTTTGTCGGAATTTATCGGTTCCTCGACATTTATACAAGTATATTTAAACAACTGTTCAATAGACCAATAGCAACCTTCCATTTCAATTAAAGCACGTTGGAAAAATGCTTTTTTACCGGAAAAATATTTGGGGTCTATATTTTTGGTTTGCTCGATAAATTCTTCAAATTGTTTTATTGCAGGTTTGTATTTACCTTCATATTTCAATATCAAAGCATAATAAAAAAGCGATAGGGGATAATGTTCCAAATCGGTTTCTGATACATATTTGTAATATTTAAGTCCTTCCGAATAGCGATACATAAGTCTGTTGCAGTCGCCCATTCTATTATTCAGGTAGGAATCACTCTTGTCGATTTTGTAAGCTCTCTCGTAAAAAAATATTGCATCTTGATGAAAATTATAATCGAATTTGTCGTTTCCGAGTGCAATAAGAGATTCAAATTTAGCTCGTTCTCTGTTCTGTGCCTTAACATTACCGGTGTTAAAGAGCAAGAAAGTCAAAATTAATGACAAGCTTAGGTATATTTTATTTGGTCTAAGTTGTTTCAAAACACTGCAAATATAATAAATTAAGATAATAACTGAAAACTAATAGTTAAGCACAGACTTCAAAAAGTAGTTACTGAGTATTTGTAAACTTCTTAAAATCAAAACTTTATAGACTGTCTATGTTGGAGTATCTATCATTAAAGACTACGCATAAGTGGTTGTATGTCAGTTGCATAGCAAATGGAAATATGAAAATAGACAGAGGTTTGTACTTTATTAATACAATTTCAGTGCCGGAAGTTGTCGGTAATAATATCAAATAAGGGGGTGTGAAGTTCGGCGAGTGTGTACGGATTTTGGTTGATTGGCTTTATATGTTATAGAAATTTCTACTTTTTGTACTCCTTGTTTGTAATATTTGAATTTGGAAGTGTTTACATCGTAACTTATTCCGAATATAATATTTTTCATTTCCATGCCGAGTGAAACGATGTAAGAATCGCCGAAACGATACCAACTTCCAAGCTGAACTTGATAGTATTTTGAACTTTCTCTGTCGTTTTCTCCCATATAATAAGAGGCATAAGCTCCGAGATTTATCTGATTTTTTCCTGATTGTCTCATTATGATATAATTCGGCATAATTTCAAAATTATCGGACAGCGGTACTGAAAAACCTCCGTGAAGCTTTACCAACATAGGGACTTGACTTGCATCATCATCGAAAAATGATTGATTGGGTTTGTTCATGTTTGAAACGGCAAAACCGTTAAATGTTCTGAAATTTGCTTTTACAAAACGTGTAAAATCGGCATTGTTATAATACCATGTCAGACCGAAATTAGCAAGGGGAATTATTACCTTTTCGGAATTTAATTGTAACGAAGGCATTACTTTGCTGTCATATCCGATGTCGGTATCGTATTGCGAACCCCAAGTCATGGTATTGAAATTGACCGCTTTTTTTACGAAGCCGATTTGCAAACCGAATGACAAGTAATGTGCCATGCTTATTTGTGTAAAATATGCTGTTGATGCCGACAGCCCGGAAACATCTATCCGATTTTGACTTCCGGTAGATTCTTTTACTGCCGTAAGTCCCACGCCGCCGACATATCCGTTTTTGAAATATTTGCTTTTATTTCTCATTCCTTTCAAACGAACCGGCAACACTGCCGAAAATTGACTTAATACATAAGGATAAAGTTTATTATTCAAATTTATACTTGTGTTCATTCCAACTGTTACTCTGTCGCTTCCTCCTGCTATTGCAGGGTTTAGGAATAATGGGGCGGAATAAAATTGCGAAAAAGCAGGGTCTTGAGCTTTTAATCCGCCGGAAACGAAAATCAATAATATTAATATAAGTTTTGATGTTTTCATAATTTATAAAGTTACGGAGGTCCGAAATTTTAAACGTTTCGGAACTTCGAGAAACAGTATCTTTTATCTGCATTATAAAGTAAACGCAATTATCGTGCAAAGTATTTTTATGAAATGACTTTATTGTTTGACAAAGCTAAAATAATGTTAGGCTGTGTTTTGAAATTAAAGTCTTCTACCTCTATTTATTGTTGCCTACGCATTCGTAAAAAATTATGTAAGTTAGCTTATTCTAAATTATAAAAGAGTTTGGTATAAAAAGACCCTTAGGGTTTGATTTAACAAAATTTAACTAATCTAAATACCTTATTGCAGTCTGTTACTTAAAACCCTAAGGGTCTAATTGCCGGAAATTACCTTTTTTATACCGGTCTCAAGGGTCTGATTTTGAAAAAAAATAGTTTTTAGACTGAACTCATAAAAGGACTGCTTGTAGGGTAAAATATCCGATAGGAGTAAGGGGATTTTATTAAAAACAGCATCTCAAAAAAAGTTTCATATTTGTTTAATTATTTTGTTTCTTTGTAGTTCGTTTCAAATTTAAAAATTGTCATTTATCTTGATTTGAGAAGATTATTAAGTGTTCTTGTATAAATTTCTGTGTGCACATGGTTAGATAACGTCTTAATTGTTAGATGTTTGTATTTTTAGTTTTATTTCACCAAAAGGTCAAAGACCTTAATTTATTTTATATAGAATTGAAAGATTATTTATTTTTACTTATAAAAGGCTTCGGTATCGGAGCTGCGAACGTCATTCCCGGAGTTTCCGGCGGAACGATTGCTTTAATAACAGGCATCTTTGAAAGATTAATAGACGCTGTAAAATCTTTCAATATGTTTACGCTAAAACTTATTTTGAAAGGTAGGTTTAAAGAATTTGTAAAGCATACCGATTTGTTTTTTCTGATAGCAGTTTTTGTCGGAGCAGGAATAAGCATTATGTCTTTTGCTGTTTTGCTGGAATTTCTTTTTGATAATTATCCTGTGTATGTTTGGTCTTATTTTTTCGGATTAATATTTGCTTCCGTTTTTTTTGTCGGTAAAACCATAGAGAATAAAAAAAACGTTTCCGTGATAATAAGTTTTATAATAGGAACGTCGATAGCATTTTTATTTTCGATATTAACACCCGGAGCCGAAAATTCAAATTTCTTTTTTCTGATATTATGCGGAGTGGTAGGAATTATAAGCATGATTTTACCGGGGCTTTCAGGTTCTTTCGTACTTATATTAATGGGAAATTATCGTTTGGTGATGTCCGCCATTACAAGATTCGACTTGAGTATTTTAATACCGGTTGGGATAGGTGTAGTGATTGGTTTGCCGGCTTTTTCACAAATTTTGTCTTGGATATTCAAGAAATTTAAAGATGCCACTTTATCGGTACTTACAGGTTTTATTTTCGGCTCGCTTGGTATTTTGTGGCCTTGGAAAAATGAAATTTTTCTCACAAAAAACGGAATTATTGAAACAAACAGTAAAGGAGAAGCCATTATTTCCGGCTATGAACGTTTTTTGCCGGATACAATCACAACGGAAGTGCTTGTTGCAGTAGCTCTTATGCTTTCCGGACTACTTTCAATTTGGCTTATTGAACGTTTATCGCAAAAAAAAGAAAAAATAGAAAATAGAAGTTAAGGAATTGTCAGGAAATAAAGTACGCAATTTATATGCAGTTCAGACCTCAAAAAATCAGACTTTAAAAATGGACATTGATTATTTTTGTAAGTGCTTTATTTTAAATTAGATGATAGAGTTCGGTATAAAAAGACCCTTAGGGTTTGATTTAACAAAGTTTAATAAATCT
>JAOZMN010000147.1 GCA_029934265.1 Bacteroidales bacterium | reverse complement strand
GCGGTCGGTCAGAGTTGTCATGATAATTTATTTTAAAGGTCGCAGACCTTAATCTTCAATTTTTAATAATTCAGTGTATCCTTTAAAATGTGCAGCAATAGTCATACCTGTAAAATCACTGACATCTATTGTGCAAACTTGTTCTTGATATACTTTGTAAAGCCAATATTTTTCGAGGACTCCGTCATCTTTTTTAATATGAATATATAAATATTCCGGTTTTTTATTCTTTTTTGAAATAAAATCTTTATTTATTTTTATAGTGATGTTATTTTTCTTCTTTTCAAAATAAAAAGTAGGAATTGTATCAGTTTTTGTTTTATTTTCCGTAAAATAATTTGCTTTCGGCACTCCGAAACCGTGAGCGTAATCAAAATACGGATAAAGTTCTCCCGATTTTTGAATTTCATCGAACATTTCCATATTGGTTTTGTCTTTTTCAGTCTGCCAAGCACAAGCGACAAAGCCGGCGATGAGCGGTGAAGCAAAAGAAGTTCCTTGTGCATTTTTGAGTTCGTTTTTCCCCGCAACTATAGCTGTGGAATACGCAACGACATTCGGTTTCATACGCATATCGGCAGTAGGTCCGAAGGAACTGAAATCTTGATGATAATCTGTATCAGGGTCGATACCGCCTATACTTAAAATGCTGTCGGCATCAGCCGGAGTTCCGAGAACTTTCCACTCGTTGTCGCCGTCGTTTCCCATTGCGTTTACTACCAAAATTCCCTTTGAAGCAGCGATATTTGCCGCTTTTGCCACCAAACTGACTTCTCCGTTCATTTCCCATATATTATAACGATGATAAGTATATCCGAGCGAGCTGTTTATGATGTCCGCACCGTTTTTATCTGCCCATTCTACGGCGGCAAGCCAATTTTCTTCTTCCGAAAAAGGTTCGCTGTTAATTTCGGTACGGGCAAGTAAAAATTCTGCATTTACGGCAAGCCCCATCGGCTGACTGTCGGTAATGCCGGCAATGCAGGATAAAACCATCGTACCGTGAACGTTATGAGCATATACATTTTCTTTTTTTCGAGCAAAATCGTAAGTTTTAATTACACGATTATTTTTGTGTATATGTGTAAATATCGGACTTTTATCAACGTTCGGAAAACCTCCGTCGAAAATTGCAATTCTCATGCCTTCGCCTTTGAAACCGGCTTCATGAAATTCCGAAATTCCAAGCCTTTGAGTTTGCTTTTTCAAAAGTTTCTTGTCTTCATCGGACAAATAAGTGTCGTAACTTTCCGATGCTAATTTTGTTCGTAAATAAACGGGTTCAATTTTTCGTACAAAAGAAAGTTGTGATATTTTTTCTAATTCTTCGGTATTTGCTTCTACAAAAACAAGATTAAACCAGCGTATTTTTGTCGTTACTTTTGTAATATTTTCAATTTGCAATACATAATTTTCATTTAAAGGAAAATCTTTTTTATCGTACAGACTTATATTACTTTTAAGTCTTCGGTCTATTGCTTTGACATCAAAATATTTATACGGATTAAATTTCACATCTTTTTTATCTGTAAAAAAAACTTTATATCTGTTTTGAGACATTCCGGAAAAACCGAATTGAAGTAAAAATAAAATAATTAAAGTTTTGAAAACGATGCTTGTAGCAGAGTAATTTATTTTAAGAAATTGTATTTTCAATTTATTTTAGATTTGTTGAACTTATCAAATTACCGACAAATATAATAAAATATTTGCAATAAACAGAGCCAATATTTTTTATCAACAATGATAAAAAACAAAAACAAATTTTAAGATGTTAAAAATTAAGTGGTTATGAGTTTTATTTTTAGCTTATAAGTTTTAATTAACAAATTATATTATCCGAAAAACGATAATGTCAATATGTTTTTTGAAAAACAATCTAAAAAAAATTAACTTTGCATTTAGTAAAGTATTATAGAATTACGAATTAAAGAAAAAATGGCAGAAAATTATACTGACGATACCATAAAAACCCTCGATTGGAAAGAGCATATTCGCAAGCGTCCCGGAATGTATATCGGGAAACTCGGCGACGGCTCTTCGCAAGACGACGGAATTTATATCCTTCTTAAAGAAGTTTTCGACAATTCCATTGATGAATACATGATGGGACACGGAAAAAAAATTGAAGTTTCGCAAATCGAAAAAGAAATAAGAGTTCGAGATTACGGACGTGGTATTCCGCTCTCAAAAGTAATTGATGTATCATCGAAAATGAATACCGGTGCAAAATACGATTCAAAAGTATTTAAAAAATCGGTTGGACTTAATGGTGTAGGGATAAAAGCTGTAAATGCTTTATCGAGCAGTTTTATAATAAAATCCTTTCGGGAAGGAGAGGTGAAAGAAGTACATTATTCCGGAGGAAATATCGTAAAAGATGAAGAAATTTGTAGTAGTAACCAGCCAAACGGTACTGAAATTAGCTTTGTCCCTGATTTAGATATTTTCGGAAAATACCATTACCTTTCGGAATATCTGGAAAGTATGCTTAAAAATTATGTTTATCTTAATTCCGGACTTACAATAAATTTTAACGGAAAACGGTTTTATTCCAAAAACGGCTTGCTTGATTTACTTGCAGCCAACATCAAGGAAGACAAACGTTTATATCCGATAATTCATCTTAAAGATGAAGATATTGAAATTGCAATTACTCACAGTCATCAGTACGGAGAAGAATATTACAGTTTCGTAAACGGACAACATACTTCGCAAGGTGGAACTCATCAATTAGCTTTTCGAGAGGCAGTTGTAAAAGCAATACGAGAATTTTACGGTAAAGATTACGATGTTTCGGATATCCGAACAGGAATAGTTGCGGCAGTCAGCATAAAAGTTGAAGACCCGATTTTTGAATCGCAAACCAAAACAAAACTCGGATCTCGTGATATGGAACCGGACGGACAATCGGTAAGAAATTTCATTCTTGATTTTGTAGGGAACAAACTCAATAATTATCTGCACAAAAACCCCGAAGCCGGTGAACTTTTACTCGAAAAAATTATTTCTTCCGAAAAGGAAAGAAAAGCAATGTCCGGCATAAAAAAAATTGCACGGGCAAGAGCAAAAAAAGTTAGTCTGCACAACAAAAAATTGAGAGATTGTCGTGTCCATTTTCAAGATAACAAAGAAAAAGTAGAAAATACAACTATTTTTATTACCGAGGGCGACTCGGCAAGCGGTTCGATAACAAAATCGAGAGACGTGAACACGCAAGCAGTTTTTAGTCTGAAAGGAAAGCCTTTAAATACTTATTCTTTGAATAAAAAAGTTGTTTATACCAACGAAGAATTTAATCTTTTGCAAGCAGCTTTAAATATCGAAGACGGCTTAGACACACTTCGTTACAATAAAATTGTAATAGCTACCGATGCCGATGTCGATGGAATGCACATCAGACTTTTGCTTATAACGTTCTTTTTAAAATTCTTTCCGGAAGTGATAAAAAATAATCACCTGTACATTTTGCAAACTCCACTTTTTAGAGTTCGCAATAAAAAACAGACTTTTTATTGCTATTCTGATGAAGAAAAAGAAATTGCAATTTCAAAAACCGGTAAAAATCCTGAAATGACTCGTTTTAAAGGTCTTGGAGAAATTTCACCTGACGAATTTAAGCATTTTATCGGTAAAGATATAAGACTTGACCCTGTTATTATTAATAAAGAAGACTCGATTTCGGATATGCTCGACTTTTATATGGGAAAAAATACGCAGGAAAGACAAGAATTTATTATCGACAATTTGAGAATAGAAGAAGACGTTTAGAAATATGACAATGAATAAATTACAATGAACAATTTACGATGAAAAAAAAAATTATATTTCCTTTAATTTTATCTTTAATTTTTCTTGCTTCTTGCAATAAAGACGATAAAAACAATGATGATACAGGTTGCTATGCCGACCAAAAAAACAGCGTCCTGAATAACGACCCTACAAATCAGACTCCTACAAATAACAGTCAAACCGTATATTATTATGAATGTTTTTATGCCGATTATTCCGGTAAAGCAACAAACGGAAACCTGATAACAACGGAAACATTCAATATTGTAGAAGGTACAGGTACTCACATAGTTATAACTTACGGAAATACAAACCTTAATTGTGATATTGCCACAAATTTTGATGATATTACTGTTGTCAGCGGAAAATATTATGCCGATAATACTTATTATGATATAATTTCCGGCACAGGAAAACGAGACGGAAGAAAAATAACGCTGAATTTTAAATTCGACGGAGTTTTAACGCCTTTTAATTCCTTAGATGTGAGTTTGGAAATGGAAAAAATATAATGTAAGGGCAATCCATACGAGGTTGTTGCATTTTTAAAAAAGATAAGATAAGTACATGGAAGAAAAAGAAATACTCCAAGAAGAAGAATTACAACAAGAAATAATGCCTGCCAAAGAGGAAGAATATCGTGTAAAATACATTTCCGGAATGTATAAAAACTGGTTTTTGGACTATGCCTCTTATGTTATTTTGGAACGTGCTGTACCACATCTTTACGATGGTTTGAAACCTGTACAAAGACGAATAATGCACGCCATGAAGCGTTTGGACGATGGCAGGTATAATAAAGTTGCCAATATTATCGGTTACACCATGCAATATCACCCGCACGGTGATGCTTCGATAGGAGGAGCTTTGGTGCAACTTGGTCAGAAAGAGCTACTTATAGATATGCAAGGAAACTGGGGAAATATCTATACCGGCGATAATGCCGCCGCTCCGAGATACATTGAAGCACGTTTATCAAAATTTGCTTTGGCAGTGGTTTTTAACCCTAAAACTACAAATTGGAAACAATCCTACGACGGTAGAAATAAAGAACCGATAAATTTACCTGTTAAATTTCCACTTTTGCTTGCACAAGGCGTAGAGGGAATTGCAGTTGGACTGGCTTCCAAAATAATGCCTCACAATTTTATCGAACTTATTGATGCTTGCGTAAATCATTTGCGGAATGAAGATTTTGAACTTTATCCGGATTTTCTTACAGGCGGTTTTATTGATGTATCTCGTTACAACGATGGTTTGCGAGGCGGGAAAGTACGAGTAAGAGCAAAAATCGACAAAATTGACAAAAAAACAATCGTAATAAAAGAATTACCTTTCGGAAAAACAACCGGCTCGCTTATAGAATCTATACTTAGTGCCAATGAGAAGAATAAAATTAAGATTAAAAAAGTGGAAGACAATACTTCCGACAAGGTTGAAATCCTGATACATCTTCCGTCCGGAGTGTCGCCCGACAAAACCATAGATGCATTATATGCAGTAACGGATTGCGAAGTTTCTATTTCGCCGAACTCAACTGTAATTGTAGGAGATAAACCCAAATTTTTGGGAATAAAAGAAATGTTACGATTTTCGGCGGATAATACCTTGAAATTACTAAAATTAGAACTCGAAATTCGTAAAGCAGAACTTGAAGAAGCATGGCACTTATCTTCTTTAGAAAAGATTTTTATTGAAGAAGAAATTTATCTTTTAATAAGAAAATGTGAAACATGGGAAGCGGTTATTGAAACTATTGATACCGGATTAGACCCATTCAAGGCTCAACTGAAAAGAGCGATAAACAGAGATGATATTGTCCGACTTACGGAAATTAAAATAAAAAGAATTTCAAAATATGATGCCTTTAAAGCTACGGATTATTTAAAGTCCATCGAAGAAGAAATTAAAAAAATTAAATATCACTTAGCACATATTGTCGATTTTACAGTCGATTATTATACCGATATTAAAAAACGTTTTTCAAAAGGAAGAGAAAGGCGAACCGAAATCAGAAATTTTGAAGAAATTATAGCATCGAAAGTTGTTGTAAGAAACGAAAAACTTTATGTAAATTATGAAGAAGGCTTTGCCGGAATGTCATTAAAAAAAGATGAATTTGTAGCAAATTGCTCTGATATTGATGATATTATAGTTTTCCGAAAAGACGGAACTTATTTTATAACACCGGTAACAGGAAAATTTTATATTGGGAAAAAAGTAATTCATATAGATGTATTCAAGAAAAACGATACACGAACAATTTACAATGCAGTTTACAGGGACGGGGCAACCGGATATGCTTACATGAAACGATTTTTTGTAAAAAGTATAACGAGAGACAAAGAATATAATCTGACAAAAGGAAGCGAAAAATCCGAGATACTGCATTTCTCGGCAAATGCCAATGGAGAAGCGGAAGTTCTGAAAGTAGTACTCAAACCTCGCCCGAGACTCAAAAAACGCTCGTGGGAGGAAGACCTCAAAGAACTTGCCATAAAAGGAAGAGCATCGCAAGGAAATATTCTTTCAAAATACAGGATTCACAGAATTACCGTTAAAGAAGAGGGAATATCTACACTCGGCGGGCGTAAAATTTGGTTCGACAGTACCGTTCTTAAAATAAATGATGCACAAAGAGGTGAATTTGTGGGAGAGTTTTCCGGAGACGATAAAATATTGGTCGTAACAAAAGACGGCGACGCTGTACTTACGTCTTACGAACTTACAAATCATTACAAACAAGGAATGTTTTTGTTCAAAAAATATGATGAAAAGGAAATATTAACGGCGGTTTTTTATTCCGCAGAGCAAGAATATTATTATCTGAAACGTTTTACTGTTGAAAATTCAGATAAAATAATGTCGATAACCGACGAACACCCCGATTCTAAACTTATTTCGATAAGTACACACAAAAAAGCTCGTTTTAAAATAATTTTCGGAGGCGAAAATTCAAACAGAGCAAATGAAACTGTTGATGCTTGGGAATTTATATCGGTAAAAAGTTACAAAGCAAGAGGAAAAAGGCTCACAACTTACCAAGTCGAAGAAATTATCGAGTTGGAACCGGTTGAAGTTACGGCAGAAGAGGTCGCCGAGCCGGTAAACGAAGAACTTTTTGAAGAACAAAATAATGAGCCGGAATTTGAAGTTGTAAGAAATACAGATGACGGACAGGTGATTTTGGATTTGTAAAATAACTGATTCTTTTATTCAATTATTCATTCTCTCAATTATTCATCTAATCAATTATATATGAAAAAAATTACACTAATAATTACACTAATAATTGCACTTATAATTTATTTGTCGATAAATTGTCATGCCCAAGTTGTATAC
>JAOZMN010000013.1:15521-21920 GCA_029934265.1 Bacteroidales bacterium | reverse complement strand
CTTTATATATCAGTATAATCAAAGAACTTTATTGAATTTTTATGGGACACTAGTGCACCTTAGGCAATGAAGCAGTTGCCGGACTTTCGCCGGATGGGAAAAGAATTTTCATGATTGTGGAAAACAATAATGGTGATGTTTTCTATTCCAATATTAATGAAGAAAAACCAACAATACCTCTTGCCTTACTTCCGCCTGTAAATACTATATATAGAGAAGTTTCTTTTTGTATTTCCGATGATAAAAAAACAGCGTTTGTAGTTAGCGACAGAGAAGGAACAAACGGAGGACTCGATATTTACACAGGCGATATTTCGGACAGTCTAACTGTAAGTAATCTTGTAAATATAGGCAAAGATATTAATACTAATTATGATGAAAATGCAGTATTTGCCAAAGATGATACTTTGTATTTCAGCTCGAAAGGACACAACACTATGGGCGGATATGATATTTTCAAAACTTACAAAACAAGTTCCGGCGAATGGGCAAAACCTGAAAATCTCGGTTTCCCGATAAACTCTTCCGGAGATGATTTATATTACTCAAAAACAGACAATTATTCCTATTTAAGTTCGGATAGAAACGGAAGCAGAGAGCAAGATATATACAAATTGAAGTTGATTATAAAAAAAGTTATAAAAGATACCGTTATTTTGCCCGAAGCTGTATCATCTTTAAACTCCATCGACAAATTTGTTATTATAGGAAATATCAGTTTCAAAGTAAACAAATTTGAAAATAAAGAAGCATATCCGATATTGGACAAACTTGTAAAATACCTGTCCGAAAATCCCGATGCTTTTGTTGAAATTCACGGATATACAGATACGCAAGGAAACAAAGCCTATAATGAAAAACTTGCTCAAAAACGAGCCGATTTTGTGAAAAATTATTTGATAGAAAAAGGAATTGCTCCAAGTTCATTTATTTCAGAAGGCAAGGGTTTTGAAAAGCAAATCAGTAAAAATAAAGATAAAAATGGTAGGTACATTTGGGAATCTTTACAATATAATCGTCGTGTTGAATTTAAGGTACTTAAACAAGGGAAAAAATCTCACTTAGTAGTAGAACAACTTAAAGTTCCCCAAAAATATGCAGTTATCTCCGAAACAATTGAAATTTATTCTATACTTTTAGAAGTCTCAAATACTAAAAAAGAACTTTCCACTTTCGGATTGCCTGAGGTAAAAGAATATTTAGATTCAAACGGAGTTTATAATTATTATGTCGGAGAATATCAAAATTCCGACAAAGCAGATGAATTTTTAAATTCAATAAAAAAAGACTACCCTAAAGCATTTTGTTTTATTAATGATTTTTAGCCTGTCATCATAAAACAGATAAACTTACCGGATATTTTCAAATTTTCTCACACTTTATTAAGCAAATAAACACTGTTTCCCTCCCATGCCACGATACCGGATTTGCAATATTGAAGTTTGGAAAGTTCGGTGATAAGTTCACATTCCATAGTCGAAATCAGTTTAAAATCTTGCGTTCGGACAATTTTTATGCTGTCGTCAGCCGGCTCGAAAATAAAACCGTCTTCTTTTGTACTCGGCATATATGCAAAATCGTAAACTCGCTCCAAATCGGTATCGGAAATTTGAGACTTCATTCCCGAAATTTTAAAATATCGGTTCTTAATACTGTTATTTTCAAGATACTGCACTATTCCGACATTTTCTGATTGCCGTATTTCTTTTATGGATTTATCAAGTTTTATATTTGTAATATCCTTACCGGAATTATAAAAAATTCGTCTTATTCCGCCGGTATTTTGTGTAAGTCCGGTAAAATGCGTAAAACTTTTTCCGAGTACTTCCGTTCGTTTATTTCTTATGAAATTATTTTTAATATCGTTCATATAAACGGAAAACATTACATTATCATCTATTATCAATAAAATATCTTCAAAAACACTTATGAAACTCGTTTCGGGAACAGTAATATTTGTAAGTTTAACAATTTGAGTTTCAGAAACATAGTAGAATAAATCTGTATTTTTCTGAAATAAAATATTATTACTGCTTATATATATCTTATCGTAATCTTTTTTGGAAACAGTAAATAATTTTGAAACATATCCTTTATTTTGAGTATCAAATATTATAAAATTCTCAGAAGTTTCTATAAGTCCTTTTTCCAAAGTGAATTTTATGTCGATAATATTAAGATTTTCAACAATCGTTGTAATAATAAGGTCTTTTTTTGTGATTTTTGTTATCGGAACAGCTTTTTTAATTCCGGAAATTTGTGCAACTCCGGAAAGCGACATCAAAAAACGTTTCCCTTGTAAATAAAGCTCTTCAAACCGGAACATCAGTTTTTTGTCGGAAATTTCTTTGTAAATTTTTGGGACTTTAATATCCGGGGTTTTTAAAAATATCGGTAATTTTTGTATCATTCTGTCCGACATTTTTTTGTATGTTTTGTGTATTCCCTTAAATGGGTGAGTATGCGTGAAATTATAAAATAAAAGTACTGAAAGTGCAAAAAAATCACTGTTTTTACATACTTTCCCTCCGTATAAATAATCTCTTATGTCATCAAGAAGCATTCCGGAGTGTTTGTGCTGCGGACTTTCATAAGAATCTGTATCTATTAATTTTACATCACCTTTATTGTTTACAAGCACATTATATTGGTTCAAATCTCCGATTATAATATTACTGCGATGGGCATATTCGACACTTGTTATCAGTTTTTGGGAAATTTGAATTTTTAAGGCTTCGGAAATATTATTTCGGGTGCAGAAATTTTTACTGAATATTGAAGAAAGCGGAAAATAATCTTTCCCGACATATTTCATGGTAAAACCGGCAATTTTTCCTTTGCCGTCCGAAAGTAATTCTTCCGGCACAACAAATAAAGTTCGGTCAAGTTTTGTAAGGAAATTATATTGTTGCTCACTTATGGTATTTATTCCGGAATGATACAATTTTGCGACAAAATCAGGTTTTCCGGTAAGCAACATTATTCTCCCTTCGCCTCCCCTATGAATTTCATCAGCATCTTTTATTGTGTATTTATTGCCTTTATTGCTTGTATAAGTGATAATTGCCATAGCAGATTCGTCAAATATTTTTTAATTTTATTATCCATAATTGAGTTCGGTATAAAAAGACCCTTAGGGTTTGGTTTGGTTTGATTTAATAAATATAAATATTTAATTTACAGTCTTTTAATTAAAACCCTAAGGGTCTGATTGCGAAAAAATAAACTGAACTCATAAATCGACATTCTCCGTATATGTTACACACTTACATCAAATATATTCTCATTCTTTCGGCGAGTTCGTTTTGGTCGTATGCTTCGGCAATTTTTGAAAGCTGATTGATAACCGTTTCTGCAATCCCTCGCTCTCTGAGTACGCTTACAATTTCAGTTTTGGAAAAACCACGATAATATTTCAAACTTTGTCCGTAATTTTTACAAGTTGTTTCGAGTATGGCATTTGCTTTATCAAATTTTTCGAGCTTATAATAGCCTTCGATAATCGAAATCATATTGTAATCGAAAGGCACTTTTTTGTCGGGCATAAGTTCGACACAACGGTCGAGTACTTCTTCGGCTTTTTCTTTTTTGTCTTCGAGCATTAAAGATTTTGCCAACAAAGAAAATGTTTCTTTAATATCCATTACGGACATCACACGCCGGTTATAATTTTCAATAAGTACATCGTCTTGATTCATTCTTCCCCACGAAAATTTTGTCATCACATTTTCATAAAGAACATCGGTATTAATTGCTCCTACTTCTGCTGTCGTATTTTTATAAGGAATAAGCCTGTAAGCAAAACCTTCGAGCCTGAAATATTTTGTAAGTCCCATATAATTGTCGCTTCCTACACTGGTGGCAAAATAAACCGGACGCTCCCAGTTATTGCGAGCTAAAATTTCAAGAACTGCCATATCGTTTTTCATCAGATAACGTTTGCTGAGTTTCCAACGCACATAAGGCTCAAATTTCTTAATTTCTTCATCTGTAAATTTTCCGGAAGCAAGGACATTTTTCTTATCTACCTTTATACACAGACTTTTAGACGGAATATAATCCATTTCGTCCGGTGTATCAGGACGCAATTTTGTAGTTTTTTTATCGGAAGCCACAAAATCCATAGCAACATCGAGAGGCAAATAACTTGATGCTACTTTTTCAAGAAAATCACCGGAACTTCTTACTAACTTATCCGTAAAGTCTTTATCAAGTTCTAATTGAGCAATTACCACCGGTTCGGAAATTTTCTTAATTATGGAAATAAGCTGAACAATAGATAATTTTTGAGTTTTACTTTTAAGTTTCTCAAATTCTTTTTTTTGCGTTTCCGGATATTTTGAACTTTCAAGAACCGTTATCAGATTATCGTACAAATGATTGTACATACCAATAAATTTTTCCGAATTTGCATTATATTTTTCTTCAATAAATTTACTCTGGTCTTCGAGCATATATATTGCATCACGTGTTCCTTGCCGATATGCTTTTCTGTCCATTTTAAAAGGTATCGGTTTGGAATCGTAAGCCTGCCTTCTCATTTGATTTATGTACCAATCCGTACCGAGCAAACTGAGATTTACGACCTTTACATCTGTACGAAATTCTTCTGTTTCCTGCACATACCAAAGCGGGAAAGTATCATTATCGCCATAAGTAAAAAGTATTGCGTTTTTTTCACAAGAGTTAAGATAATTTTTTGCGAAATCTCTTGCGGTATATCGTCCGGATCGGTCATGGTCGTCCCAATTTTGAACTGCCAAAACAGTCGGAACAGGTATCGTTACGGCAAATGCAATAATTACGGCATTTTTTGCGGCGGTTTTGGTTCGTAAAGTTTCGTAAAGTGCAAGCACCCCAAGCCCTATCCAAATTGCGAAAGCATAAAACGAACCTGCGTAAGCATAATCACGCTCACGAGGCTGAAAAGGTGTTTGATTTAAGTACATTACAATAGCAATTCCCGTAAAGAAAAACAATAATCCTATTACGGTAAATATTTTTTCGTTTCGAGTAAGCGAAAACATCAAACCCAGTAAGCCAAGCAAAAGTGGAAGAAAATAATATTTATTTCTGCTTTTTTCGTTTTTAACCTTGTCCGGCAAATTATTTTGCGGTCCGGCGGTTATGGAATCTATAAACGGTATTCCGCTTATCCAATTTCCTTTGAGCGTACCTCCATAACTTTGTGAGTCGTTTTGTCTGCCGGCAAAATTCCACATAAAATATCTGAAATACATATGTCCGACCTGATATTTAAAGAAAAATTTAAGATTTTCGCCTAAAGAAGGCATACGCTTCGGACTATTATAATTATAAACAATTTCTCCGGAATTATCTCTCAAAATATTTCCTTCGTTGTCTGTTTTTGCATTGAGAAAATCACTTTTGGTAGTTCCAGTCCAACTCAGATAAGCACTGATATGGTCTTTGCTTTTGCTGTACATTCTCGGGAAAAAAGTTACATATTTCGGGTCGTAACTGTAAGAAGGATTTGTTTTTTCGATTTTTTTATATTTATCGCCCTCCTTTATATAGGTATAATTTTTTTCCGAAATAACATTTCCTTCTCTGTCGTACTCATATTGCGAATTAAATTGATTTCCGAACATTAAAGGTCTGTCGCCGTATTGCTCTCTGTTTAAGTACGAAAGCAGTGCAAAAACATTATCCGGTTGATTTTCGTTCATCGGAGTTTCGGCAATCGAACGTATTACGATTATCGTAAAAGAAGAATATCCGATAAGAATTACCGTAACACCGAGAATAATGGTATTAAGCAATACTTTTGCTTTTTTATGTGTGTAATAAATTCCGAAAGCAAGTCCGCCCGCCAATAAAAATAAATAAACAAAAAGCCCCGAATTAAAAGGCATTCCGAAACCGTTTACAAACATCAGTTCAAATTTTGAAGCCAAATTTACGGCTCCCGGAATTATTCCGTACATTATAAAACCAAGTATCGCAACCGCTGTCAAAAAAGAAAATATTATTCCTTTTTTATTTACTTCGTATTTTTTGAAATAATATACAAAAACAAGTGCCGGAATTGTAAGCAAATTCAAAAGGTGAACACCTATTGAAAGTCCCATCATGTAGGCTATGAGTATCAGCCAACGATTTGCGTATTTTTGGTCGGCACTATCTTCCCATTTCAGGATAGCCCAAAAAACTATCGCCGTAAACAAGGACGAACTTGCATAGACTTCCGCCTCAACCGCCGAAAACCAAAAAGTATCAGAAAAAGTATAAGCCAGTCCGCCGATTACTCCGCTTGCAAGAACTGCTACCGTTTGCGTTTGCGACAAATCGGAATTTTTGGCTGTCAGCAAGCGTGCAAAATGCGTTATAGTCCAGAAAAGGAATAATATTGTAAACGCACTTGCAATTCCCGAACCT
>JAOZMN010000013.1:14114-15511 GCA_029934265.1 Bacteroidales bacterium | reverse complement strand
AGCGATATGTTCCGGCGAAGTTGCGAAAAGTGAAAAGAAACGTCCCGTAAGCATAAAAAGCGGTGCTCCCGGAGGGTGTCCGACTTCCATTTTAGCGGAAGATGCTATAAATTCACCGCAATCCCAAAAACTTGTACTCGGTTCGGCAGTTAAAATATACGTTAGCAATGCTATTGCAAATACTACCCAACCGGTGATATTGTTATAAAATCCAAATTGTTTTTTCACTTCAGTATTATTTCTTGTTAATATTATTTTAAGATACAAAAATAGATATTTTTAAATTCTTAAAAAAAAAGAAAAAAAAATTTGTATTTTTATAAAACTGTTTTACTTTTGCACTCGCAATAAAACAATGACCCATGGTGTAATGGTAACACTCAAGTTTTTGGTACTTGCATTCAAGGTTCGAGTCCTTGTGGGTCAACAGTTAAAAACAAGTAAAAGTCTGTATCTAAATTAGATACAGACTTTTTTTTGTGTCCCTTCAATATGGTAAAAAACAACTTTGTCAAAATTAAGGACATTAATTTATACTGATTATCAAAATATCAGCATCTATCAAAAAGAATTTTGGCAAAGTTAAATTTTAAAATTTTAAATTCTACCGGCTTTTTTGTACATTTGTAATTTATTCAAACTTTAAAATACAATCATGAAAAAGCAAATAATTACAATCGTTTCTTTATTGATATTTTTGTTTTTGTTTTCTTGTAATGAAAATAAAGAAAATTCCGAAAACAAAACAAATAAAGACACAACGGCTGTCAAAAAAGATATTCAGAAAACAACCGAAATTCCTAAAAAAGAAGAACCGAAAGAAATTGTTTACAACACTATCGAAAATTTTCTTTTTGCCGAATTTAACGAAAAATTCAGAACAGAAGAAACTGCTGAAGATTTTAATCCCGAAAAAATAATTCTTTTCGACAATAATTATACAGCACAAGTTATTGATGTATATGAAGGAAGCGGCGAAGGTGACGAATCACTTTCTATTGTGTGCATTACCGACAAAGCAGGAGAACTGACAGACAAAGTAATAATAAGCACAGGCTCATTCGGCGACAGTTTTTCGGAAAAAACGGATATTTTTCTTATTCCCGAAAATAAAATTTATTGCGTTAAAACAACAGATGCAGTTGAAAATCCGACCTTTAGCGAAGACGGATATATTGAAGGAGAATCTATAAGAAGTGAAGAATTTACAATATATACCGTAGGTAACGAAGGTAAAATAAGCGAACCGGAAAAATTGGAAATTTCAGATACAAAATCGGAAAAATTTATTACATATACGGAAAATAAAATAGTCCAAATCCGAAAATATTACGGAATAATTGAAACAGGCATCTCAAAAGGAACTTTCAAAACAGAAACAAAAAAGAATGCAGAGT
>JAOZMN010000013.1:0-14104 GCA_029934265.1 Bacteroidales bacterium | reverse complement strand
AGGAAAAAACATTATGCAAAAAAGATTATTTTTCAAAATTATCTTCACAATGGTACTACAACGGCAATACTTTCAAGGAAGACCAATATTTTATCGGTAAAAAACTGTTTTTTTATTTATAAATACAAACTTCACGAAAATATCTATGAAGTAGATTCGTCCAAACTTGTTTTCAACAATAAAAAGTTCCGACAATCAAGGACTTATATTTATAATGATATAGTCATAAGAATACTTTTAGGCGAAGAAAAAAAAGAACTTAAAGGTACCGATTTGTACAAATTCAAAAAAGAAAATATTTATATCGAACAGAGGGAAAAAGAATTTGCGGAAATCAATGAAAACGGGTTAAAATAAATAACACATTTAACAAATAAAAAAATGGAAAGTAAAATTAACGACAGCAGAATTTTAAAAAATGACGAAACCGGTTTTGAAATTCATTTCAAACCGCAAAAACTTGGTGCTTATATTGCACTTGCAATCGGTTTTGGCTTATTTGTAATAGATTATATTCTTTTCAGAGGTGCTTACAGCTATGGAGAGTTCGGATTTTTATTGCACAGTCCGGCTTTATACGTTTGGCTTTATTGCTTTGAAACTCGCAATAATTTACACTGTTTATCTTGCGGCTTATACTCTAAAAAGCAGTTCTATAATAAAATTAGACAACGAAAATTTATTAAAATTTTCCGCACCGATACCACGATTAAGAGGGAATAAAAGTGTTCTGCGAAACGATATTGAAAATTATGAAGTCAAAAAATCATCTTCAAGCACTTATGCAAGTCAGAGCAGTAACGTCAGGGTAAAACAAACTTACTATAATTTACAAATAAATTTAAAAACCGCAGAAAAATTTACATTTTTCTTTTCGCTTTCGAGAGATGAAACATATCTTATTAAAAAATTGTTAGACGAACATCTGAATTTAGAAAAGATAGAGTAAACTGCTGACCTTCGTCTGTTTTAATATTTGACATACAATAAAAAATCCTTGTATAAAAAAACAAAAAATGAAGAAAAAAACGGAATTTAATTTTAACGATACCGAAAAAGTTCACATAATACAATTAAAAAAACGAAAATATTGGTGGTTACTTTTATTTTTATTGTTGTTTCTGCCTTTACTGCTACTTATTCGTTTTGAAAAAGATTTGATTTTCAAAACCGTAAATCAAACGAATATGAGCATACTTGCCGGCTCGAACGTTAAATTTATTTATACCGACCAAGTTTTTTTTGACTTTTCTGATACTGAATTTTTAAAAACCGATACTCTTTCATTTCAGGATACGACTAATAATCAAGGAATTGTAATTTTTAAAAATATATCGTACACACTTTTTTCGGTTTTATTTCATGCAGACGACAAAGCAGAAGTTTATGCAACAAATAATTGCTTTTCAGCTGATAGTTTACGACCAATATTTAAAGATTTAAAAAATAATGAAGAAACTATCTTAAAACTTAAAGAACGTACTTATAATATTGATTTTCAGGTTGTAGATAAATCCGACAACCAACCCTTGCCGGAAGCAGATATAGAATTAACAGACCAAAACGGAAAAATTTACAAAGCAAAAACAAATGCACACGGCGAAGTCGTTTTTGAAAACATAAGTTATTGTTCCCAAATTAAAGTAAAAGGAAGTAAATACGGGTATTCCGACGATTCTTTAAGTAATAAAGTTGCAATAATAGTTTCTGATACCGAAAAAAGAAAATTGCGACTCGACCCGATAAAAGATATTATCAAATTTATAGTTAAAGACCTTTATACAAAAGAACTTCTGCCGGAAGTAAACGCAAAACTAATTATCGAAAACACAACAATTAATCTTACAACAAACACAAACGGCGTAGGAAAGGGAGTTTTTGAAAATGTACATATTATTAAAAAAATGCACATCGAAACATCAAAAACTTTTTATTATGATACAATTACACCGACTTATCTTGTAGGAAAATTTGTAAAACTTTCCGAGAAAGACCGTACTATTTATATGCGTTCGCAAACTCAAAGTATCGAATTTAATAATATTGACGGAGCTTCCGGAACAAGACTTGCCGGAGTAAACAATAAAATTTCAATAAACGGAAAATTTGTTTCCAATCAAATCAGTAATTCAAACGGTATTTTTACTGTTGCAAAAGTTTTTCCGAACGATAAAATTTCTATAATTTCGTCCAAAAACGGTTTTATTACAAATTCAACGAAAGTGAAAAATAAAACTTTTTCTGATTTGAATACAGCTCAAAGTCGGACAGTTCCATTAAATAAAAAACCACCGCCTCCGCCACCACCGCCGGCTGACGATGATGAATTTGAAGGAGAAGAGGGTGATTTACGAATAAATCTGCAGTGGAAAACATTAGACGATTTAGACCTGCTCGTTACCGACCCTTGCGGACAAAAAATTTGGGCTTTGACACTCACTCAAACTTGCAAAGGCGGTGTCGGAACGCTTGATATAGACGCAAATACAAATCGTTTTTCAAAAAGTTTGTGGACAAGAAAACCACAAGAAAATGCTTTCTGGGAAAATCCGACAAAAGGAAAATATACAGTAAGAGTGGAACATTGCATTAAACAGGATTTTCAACGCCCAGACCCTGTAAAATTCAATGTTACAATTATTCACAAAGGAAAAAGAAGTGATTACAAAGGACAGGTTACAGAAACAAAAACCGTTTTTGTGGTAAATTATGTTGTACAATAATAAGTTCAGTCTAAAAAAGTCGATTTTCTCGAAATCAGACCCTTAGGGTTTTAAGTAATAAGCTGTAATTCAGATATTTAAACTTGTTAAATTTCGTTAAATCAAACCCTAATGGTCTTTTATACCGAACTCAATAATTTTATAAAAAATTAACCTTAATATTTATTCTTAAAAATTATTTAAAATTAAAAAAAATATTTTTAAATTGATTATACCTGCGATAGCGGTATTTTTGTTTTCCTGTGGAAACACAGTTGAGGACAACAATGAAACCGGCGAAAACTCCGCCGATACAGCAAAAATAGAAACTAAAATTGAAGTAAAATCAGAAAAAAACGAAACAACTTTCACCGATAAACGGGACGGCAAAACCTACAAAACAGTAACAGTAGGCAAGCAAGTTTGGCTTGCCGAAAACTTTACATACAAACCAAGTGAAACCGAAGCATATTTCTGTAAAGAAATTATACCCAAACAAGGCATCGGCAATTTTTGGGTGTACGACAATAATGAAAAAAATGCAGCCAAATACGGCTACTTATACGATTACGAAACGGCACAAGAAATTGCTCCCAAAGGCTGGCACTTACCGACAAAAGCCGAATTTGAAATTCTGCTGAACCATTACGGAGAAAAAAATTACAAAAAACTTGTTTCCGATTTATCTATCGTTTACAGCGGTTGGTTTTATGATGAAAGTCAGTTCGTAAGAGAGGGTACGGAAGTCGGTTTTTGGACAACGGATAAGGACGGCGAAAAAAACGCATATCTTTGTATTATGGACAAAGAATTTGGTCATATCAATTTAAGTTCTCGATTTATGACCGGTACAGGTGCAGCAGTACGCTTAATAAAAGGTGAGCCGAAAGCAAAAGAATTTGTGCCAAGTGATGAGCCTGTTTATGAAAATTTTAAAGACGAAACTCCGAAAACAGACAAAACTGATTTTAAAAATATATCGGAACAATATGACGAAATCATAAAAGGAAACGGCTATACTGTTGAAAATCCGCAAATTAAAAGAAATTTTACGGAAGTAACCATCAAAAAGAAAGACGGGAAAGTTTGTATGATAGAAATTCATGAAAGCGAAAGAAACTATGATAACAAATGGCAATATTTCTATAAAAACGAAAAATTATTTTATGTTTATGAAGAATTGTCAAATTCCTATCGAGAAGATACCGAAGGAATGAAAATATTTGATACAGATAGATTTAAAACTTATTTCAAAGACCAACAATGTATATTATTCTTATATTCTTTCGCCGATAAAAATCAAAAATATCCTATTGCCGGAAAAACCGGAGACGAAATTCTCGAAGAAGGAAACGAATATCTGAAAATAGAAAAAGACGGTAAATGGAATGAATTTTAAATTTTAAAAATCATACCGAAAAAATATTTTAATTTTTTTTCGGTATGATTACTTGCTTTTTTTACTTTCGATTTTTTATTTTAGCTCTTGTGATTTGATGATTATTTTGGGTAAATATTCCTACCACATCTATTATTGAAAAATATTATTCTGTTAAAATATTTATTTCAACTCTTTGATTTAACTTACGTTTTTCGGGCTCATCGTTGTTGTACAGCGGTTTGTCGGGACCAATTCCGATGGTACTTATTCTGTCGGGAGAAATTCCGTATTCTACGAGAATGGATTTTATGGTTTTGGCACGTTGGCGAGAAAGTTTACGTAATTTTTCAGTATTGCCGATATTATTTGTATGCCCTTCTATTTGGATAGTCATAGTCGGACTTGCTTTGAGCATTTTGAATAATTTTATTATTTCGTTTTTAGTATCGGAAACCATAACGGCACTTCCGGCGTTAAAAATAATTTCTTTAAGAATAATATTTTCTTTTTCTTGAAGATAAAACAATAAATCATTGTTATCCGTAACCGACAAATTTATAACACTATCCAACGGAATGTAACCTGCGGAATTTATATTCAGCCGAATATTTTTATTGCCGGCGACAATATATTCCGCTTTTTCCTCATTACTGAATTTTACAGTATCTCCGAGATTTGTAAGAATTTTAATATCAGCCTTAAGCGGTGTATTATTTTGCTTATCAAAAACCGATATTTTCAAATTTCGTTTATTAAGATATTTATCCGGAAGTTCAAATTTATAAATATCAAAACTACCGTCTCTGTCCGAACAGAAATAAACAGTATTATTTTCTGCACACTTATAAAAATAATCATCGTTTGAAGTTGAAGTATTTACAGGATAAGGCAATGCTTTCGGTTTTGTCCAATTTTTCCAAGTTTCGTCAAGCCGTTTGCTGAAATATATATTATATTTTCCCGACCTGTCCGAACCGAAAAATAAAGTTTTCGTATCTGCCGTAAGAAAAGGACGATTTTCATTATACGAAGTATTGATTATATTTCCAAGATTCAAGGGTTTCGACCAGCTTTTATTTTTCGATATATAAAACGAAACATAAATATCTTCCTTGCCAACCGAAACATTAAGAGCCTCCGAAATAAGAAGAATCGGACCGGTTATAAAAGCATTTTTTTTACTCCCTCCGTTACGCTGCATTCCCCTTAGCTGACTCAAATAATAATCATCTATTTTCATATTTTTGGGCGTAGTGAAATTATTATTTTTATCAAAATAACTTGTCGAAAAACCAATAGTTCTCGACGAGCCGGCTTCATATTCACCAAAAAGCAAAACTTTATTATTTCGCAAAACGCAACAAACAGAATTATTATTTGCCGTATTTATCGGCATACCCGGATGATAAATTTTATAATTGTCCTTGTCGGAAATTTGAGCCGTCCAAATATCCTGATTTACATTCGAGCTGCAATATATTTTGGGGACATTGTGTTTTTTGGCATCTTGTCGGAATTGCTCCAAAGTCATTCCGCAACGAGTTTTAATTATAATACTTTTCAACTCCGGCGGATATAGAAGAGTCATATCATCGGTTTTGCCGGAAGTAGAATTTTGAGGATGTTCGGCTCTGGTGAAAAAAAGTTTTTTTCCGTCATCGGATATTGCACAACAAACTTCTTGCAATGACGAATTTACAGGCGAAGGTAATTTTGTTATTTTAATTTTGTCTTGCGATGACAAATTCCCGAAACCGGACATGAAAATGATTAAAGTTATTATATTTTTATATCCGTAAATTATTTTATTTATCATAAAATTATTTTATTTTAAAATTTTATTTTTAATTTTGAACAAAATTAAAATTAAAGATTACAAACCGTTAAATATTAATATAAAAAAATCAATAAGATGAATATTCCTGAAAATTTAAAGTACACAAAAGACCATGAATGGATACGAGTAGAAGGCGATACAGCTTATGTAGGAATTACCGATTTTGCACAAGGCGAACTTGGCGACATCGTTTTTGTTGAAGTGGAAACCGAGGGCGAAACTTTGGATAAAAATGAAACTTTCGGAACTATTGAAGCAGTAAAAACCGTTTCGGATATGTTTATGCCCGTTTCCGGTGAAGTTGTAGAGTTTAATTCACAACTTGAAGACGCTCCGGAACTTATAAACAAAGACCCTTACGGTGAAGGTTGGATAATTAAAATTACAGTAACAAACGCTTCCGAACTTGGAGAAATGTTAGATAATAAAGCCTACGGCGAACAATTAAATGCGTAAACAAAGGCTGCAAAATAATCTAAAAATAAAAAAAAGTGTATGTCTTTGACTGCACTTTTTTTGTTTTCAAATGAATTATAAGTTCAGTCTAAAAAGTATATTTTCTCAAAATCAGACACTTAGGGTTTTAAGTAACAGATTGCAAATCAAATATTTAGACTTGTTAAACTTTGTTAAATCAAACACTAATGGTCTTTTTATACCGAACTCATTAATATTAATAAAACACTAAGTGATTTCAAAAACATTATTTATAACAATCTTACTATCGGTAACTTATAATTGTAATTCTCAAAACATCGAAGCTCCGTCCATACGTTTTGTTACCGTAAACAATGCTTCAAAAAACGCAAGTCTAAGTTGGTCGTATCCCGAAAAGGATAAAATAGACGGATTTATTATTAAAAGATTTATCTATAAATTTCAGGGAGTTGCAGATAATACTTACAACACTATTGCAACAATCAAAAATCCGGAAGCCGATTTTTTTACGGATACAACTACCGTTTACGGAAAATGCACACCCGATACCCGCATCGAAAAATACAGAATTGCCGCTTATCGAAATATTGAAGGAAGTGTCAAACTTAGTATAATGAGCAATATACACGAAACGGTTTTTCCCGAAGCAAAATACGATATTTGTACAAAAAGCAATACAGTAAAATGGAACGGATACAATATCTGGAAAAATAATTTGTCGAAATATGAAATTTATGCAAAAACCGGTTCCGGCAATTTCAGTTTAATCGGTATCGCCGGTGATACCATTTTTACGCACACCGAAGTTAGTGAAAATCGAAATTATGAATATCTTATAAAATCAATAAATGTAAATTCAGACATTTCAGTGTCTTGTATCACAAGTATTTATACAAAAAAGGAGTTGATAAACGGTACTATTTCAAATAAATATGTTTTTGTTTCGGATAACAATAAAATAGAACTGAAATTTGAAGTAAAACCGGATAAAAATATCAAAAGTTATTCTCTTTTTAAATTCCGGGACAATAAATTTGTGCCGATTGCCGATTTCCCGGCAGACGTATCGGAAAATATAATTTATACGGATACTAATATTAATGCCGAAAAAGTTTATCGTTATTACCTTGCAGGAAAAAACATTTGTGATGAAATTGTTGCAAATTCCGATACGGTAAAAAATTTGACAATATCAGCAACTATAAAAGACAAGTCTTTGAATATTAATTCAATAAATTTATCGGAACAGAAAAATGACTTAGGTAAGTTTGATTATAAAATTTTCAGGTCAATATCCGGAAATCAATATGCGGAAATTGGTAATTTGGAAACAAAAACCGATTACGAAGATAATATTACGGAAATATTGGTACAGGAATTTAAAGAAGGAAAATTAGACGGTATTTTTTGTTATTATATTGAAAAATATAATAGTGAAACCGGCGAAAAAGTTCGAGTTTCAAATAAAAGTTGCATTAAAAGAGACGCAAGCGTTTTTATTCCGAATGCTTTTAATCCGGACAGCGACACGGAAGAAAACAGGACTTTTAAACCAAAAATTGCTTTTGTAAATTCTTATAACATAGTTATTTATAACAGCGGAGGACAAAAAATTTACACAAATTTCAATCCGTCATCAGGCTGGGACGGTACTTATAAAGGAAAAAGACTTCCGACCGGTGTGTTTTATTATATCATAAGTTGCAAAGATGCAAATGATATTCAAAAAATATTTAAAGGATATGTAACTTTGGTGAACAGTGAATAACTTTGCCAAAGTTTTGGAACTTTGGCAAAGTTAAGTTGAAAACGGGTATTAATGATGATGTTCGTGTTCATCATCATGTTCGTGTTCGTTGTGTTCCTCTTCTTCTTCATTTATTACTGCTGAATCTCCGATTTTTTTACGCATGTGTGTATCGGCTTCTGTATTTTTCAGTTCGTGATATTCATTTACTGAAAGTTTACCGTTTATAAATGCGGCTGCCATTGCTTTTTTAACTTTTTCTTCGGCTCTGATAAGTTCTGCTTTGGCAACTTCTGCTTTAGCGTGTGCCCTTTCGGTTTGGAGTTCGGCGTGAACGTCTTTTCCTACACGTATATCCGAGACATCGACAGAAATTACATCAAAAGCCGTACCCTCTCCGAGTTGTCTTTGCTCTACTACGTCGGCAAGTTTGAACGGACTTTCAAGAACGTCATAATGACTGGGGGATTTTCCTATTGCTGTTCCGATACTTTCATCAACTCTCGCCAGTACAGTAGCTTCGGTTGCTCCTCCAATAATATTTTTCAAGTTTGCACGAACGGTTAATTTTAGTTTCATAAAAAGTTGAACACCGTCTCGTGCTACTCCGCTGACTTCCGGAGTTTCAATTACTCGAGGATTTGTTGCGGCTTCAATTGCTTTTGTTACGTCTAATCCGGCAAGGTCAATTGCCGCTATATCCTGAAATTCAACCTCGTGCAATTTTGCTTTTTTGGCGGCAACAAAAGCATCTACGGTTCTGGTAACATCGCCGTTGGCAAGGTAATGTTCTTTGAGTTCGTCTAATGTAAAATTATCATATCCGGAATTGTGTGCAGTAATTAAAGCTTCCACAACTTTCATTATATCTACGTTTGCCAAATAATGTGAAGCAAGTTCTTTGATTGTCAAGTTCAAATTGGCATTTTGTGCCGTAATAAGTGCGTGCATTACCGTTTCGACATCTACTTTTGCAAGATATTGTGCGGCAAGGTCGTTAAAATCTATATCAATTCCGGCATTTACCGCCCTGATTGCCGTTTCTACAACTTTATCAATATCAACATCGGCAAGGTATTTTTCCATTAAGTCCTTCGATTTGAGCGACAAACCGGCATTTTGAGCTTCAATAAGTGTTTTAAGCATCAAATCTTGCGGAATTTTTTGAAATCTCATTTTCAAAAGTTTCAACCAACCAACCCGTACACCTGACAGCCACGCTTCATACCATAATCCGATAGGTATATAATACCAAAAGAAAAATATTAATCCGGGTCCGAGAATTATACTCAAAACAATAAGCAACCAAAAAGTGGTTGAACTTGCTTGGTCGTCGGAATTATCGGATTTTACTGCAGTTTCAGCATCGGAGTTATCTATTACCGTTTCTTCTATCGGAATTTCATCGGTTGCAACTGCTTCATTCTCTTCCGAACCGCAAGAGAATAAAGTAATTGCAAGGATAAAAATCAAAAATACATATATAGTTTTTTTCATCACCGTCATTTTAAAGGAAAGACCTTTTTTGGTCTATAAGAGCCTATTTTTAATCAACTCTGTCATGTAAAAAGGAATTATTTTCATTAAGTTTGACATCATCACCATCTTTTTTGAGTGTATAACGAGAATAAGAAGTTTTTTTATCTCTTACAAAAGGTTCAACTTTCTTTTTTTTACGCATAAAAGCAGGGGTTTCCTCAAGTTCTCTGGTATTTCCCGATAAATAGTTCTGTATGTTTTGAGACAGTTGCTGTGTCGGACGTTTGTATCCTCCATATTCCTGCACAGCATTATTTCCTACATTAACCGGTTCTTCTATTTGTAATTCCAAATCGGGACTCTGAGGTTCTTCATGCATGATAATAATACCTGTAGCTAATTTATTTTCATATTCATCTTCTATCGGTTTTTCTTCCTCTTTTGTTATGGTATCTCCGGAAGTATCATCTGTTTCATTTGCCGTTTCAGATATTGTAATTTTTGTTATTTCTTTTTCAGGAATATCAAAAATTTCCGGTACAGCTTCTTTCACAAAACCTGTTACGATTACTGTAACTTCCAAATTTTCACCAAGTTCCTCATCCGTAGATGCACCCCATATCAGTTCGGCTGAATTTCCTGCTTGTTCTTGTATATACTGATTGATATAAGCGGTTTCGCTCATTGTTGCAACTTTTGTACCCGCAACAATATTCAAAAGTATATTTTTAGCACCCTTTATATCATTATTATTAAGCAATGGTGATGCAATGGCATTTTCAACGGCTTCTTGTGCTCTATTTTCGCCGGTACCTCGTCCTGTTCCCATTAAAGCAACCCCGCTACCGGACATTACTGTTTTTACATCTGCAAAATCTACGTTTATTTGACCTTGTTTTGTGATAATTTCGGCAATTCCTTTAGCTGCAATATTCAATATATCGTCCGCTTTGTCCAGAGCTTCCGATAGTCCGAGGTCTCCGTATATATCTTGAACTTTTGCATTATTTATTATAAGCAAAGAATCAACGTGTTTATTCAATTCGTTTATTCCCTCTTTTGCTTGCTTTATTCTGAGCGGACCTTCGTACGGGAAAGGCATTGTAACAATACCAATTGTAAGAATCCCCATTTCTTTGGCGGCTTCGGCAATAACAGGTGCGGCTCCGGTTCCTGTTCCGCCTCCCATACCTGCCGTAATAAATACCATTTTTGTATTATCGGCAAGTTCTTTATTTATAATATCTATGCTTTCGATGGCGGCCTCTCTTCCGATTTCGGGTTTATTCCCCGCACCAAGACCTTCTGTAAGCAATGTTCCTATTTGGATTCTTTTGGGAACGTCTAAGATTTTCAATACTTGTGCATCAGTATTGCAAACTATAAAATCAACCCCTTCAATTCCTTCTTTATACATATGACTTACTGCATTTCCGCCACCACCACCTACTCCTATCACTTTTATTATTGCTGATTTGTTGGTAGGTATATCGAATGTTAATAAATCCTTATTCATGTTTTTTATTTTTTAAATGTTTTTTTAATATCCTTGCAAAAGTTTACAAACAAAAAAGTCCTTATTTTTTATTCATCTTTAAATAGTGAACTAAATATTTTTATAATTTTGTCTATACCTGAATTATCATTACTATCTGCAAGTTCTTCTTGGGAATTTTTATCAATTTCAAACTCTTGCTCTTCTTGTTTGCTCGCTTCTGCTTCAACATCTTCAAAAGTTACTTTGTTCTCTTCTACAAAATCAATTCCTTGTTCGGATAATACTTTGTAACCTCGTATCAATAAACCTGCCGCTGTGGAATAAATAGGATTTCGTATATTTTTCTTGACATCGGTGGAAATATAATTTCGAGGAGAAGCGATTTTTACGTCCATTCCTGTTTGATATTTCACTAAGGACGGCAAATCTTTAAGCAATGCTCCACCTCCGGTGAGTGCGATACCGGCACCAAGTTTTCTGTCATATCCCGATGCTTCGATTTCGAGCATAACACTTTGAATAATTTCTTCAACTCTTGCTTGTATTATTTCACTCAATGTTTGAAGTAATATTTCTTTGGGTTCACGTCCGTTTATTCCGGGTACTACGGCGAGCGAATCTTTGGGTGCAAACTCTCCCATTGCAAATCCGTAATTTACTTTAAGACGCTCTGCATATCTTCGCAATATAGAGCAACCTTTTTCAATATCCGAAGTTATCGAATTTCCTCCGAAAGGTATTACAGCCGTGTGTTTTAGAGTTCCGTTATAGAATATTGCCAAATCGGTAGTTCCGCCACCTATATCTACCAAAGCAACTCCGACTTCTTTTTCGTCATCGGTAAGAACCGCCGCTGCCGAAGCAATAGGTTCAAGTATCAACGCATCGACCTCTATTCCTGTACGAATTACAGCTTCTTCAATATTTTTGGAAGCGGTAATATCACAAATAACAATGTGGAAATTTCCAAGTAATTGCTTACCATACATTCCTACAGGTTTCGCAACACCACTCTCATTATCAACGGTATAATTTTGAGGTATAACGTGTATAATTTTAGTTCCGTGCGAAATTGCAAGTTTTTGAGTATTGTCATGTAATTGTCTGATATGCTCTTCGGTAATTTCATACGTATCTCCATCAATCATTATACTTTGGTCGGAAGTCTGACTTTGAATATGCTGTCCGGCTATACCTACAAAAGCTCTGCTGAATTTTATTCCGGATTCAATTTCTGCTATCTCCACTGCTTCTGCGATGGTTTTTGCAGTATCTACGATATTCAATACGACTCCTCTTTTTACACTGCCTTCGGGAGTCGGAACGCTACCTGTTCCTACTATTTTAATTTTACCGGAATTATCTTTTTTTCCGATAAGTGCAACAATCTTTGTCGTTCCAATGTCAATAGCTGTAACATACTTAGGCTCTTCCGACTTAAATATATTATCTTTTCTGTCGCGGGGTATTAAATTTTTTGCCATAAAAAGTTTTGTTTATAATAATTAATATTCCTGTGGATGCTTTATTGTTTTATGAGTTCAGTCTAAAAAGTATATTTTTTCAAAATCAGGCCCTTAGGGTTTTAAGTAATAAGCTGTAATTCAGATATTTAGATTTGTTAATTTTTGTCAAATCAAACCCTAAGGGTCTTTTTATACCGAACTCTTTTATTGTTTTATCCTACTCGTTTTGTACAAATTACTTGATTTGCATACTTTATATTAATTTTTGTGTATTTATTCCATTCTTTCTTATCCGAGTTGAGATAGAAATTTTTAAGATTTTCCAATTTTTTACTGCAATCTTTTTCATCTCCTATTAATATTATATGATTGCCAATGCGAGGCACAAGCTCTATTTCATCATTATTATTAACATAAATTTGTTCTATCTGATTTTTAAAAAAACTATCATTATATATTGTCAATGCAATTTCATATATTCGATGTAATTTCGTTTTTAAATAAATTGAATCTGTTTCTATATTTGTTTTTTTATCGGTGCTGTTTGCCTTTATATTTCCGTTTGCAATTAATAAATGTTTCGGATATTTTTTTGAAACCGGTACCAGAAAACCCTCTTTGTCAATGTAATAAGTTTTATCCTGAGAATTTATTATTCGTACAATGGGGACTGTTTCTGCAATTTCAACCAAAAGTACTCCTCCTATATTAATGTAAACTTCTGCATGTTTGACTATCGAAGAATTATTCAAACTGTCCTCAATTACTTTTGTATTAATTTTACTGATACTACAACCTATAATATCCGGTGATATTTTTAATACAAGTGATATTACGTCCTCGCTGTCAATTAAAACACTTTGGGATTCTCCTTTAAATTTTATCTTTATTTCCTTACATTTTTGTTTATTTTCAGACGATAATAAAATAAACAAAATAAATACAGCTACTACTGATATTACTGAAAATATAATAATTCTATTTTGTTTACTTATTTTTATTTTTCTTAAATTTATCATTTTACTTTTTTAAACAAATATTTTTAACAATCAGACCCTGAGGGTTTGAAGTAAAAAACTGTAATAAAGACTGCCGGCTTTATTAATTTTTATTAAATTAAACCCTCAGGGTCTTTTTCGACAAAAATATTTTTAATCGGTTTCACCATTGCGTCAATATTTCCGGCTCCGACGGTTAATAATATATCTGTTTTTATATCTTTAATTTTTTCAAGAAGTTCACCTTTTTCGTAAAGATATTTTTCGACAGATATTTTATCGAAAATAATTTTCGAACTTACTCCTTCTATTGGTTTTTCTCTTGCGGGATAAATCGGAATCAATATTACTTTATCTGCAATGTTAAGACTTTGGGCAAATTCACCGGCAAAATCTTGTGTTCTTGAATATAAATGCGGTTGAAATATTACCGTAATAATTTTACCGGGATATATTTTTCGTACCGATTTCAAAAACCTCTCCAATTCTACCGGGTGATGTGCATAATCATCAATAAATACAATACTTTCATTCTTAATTATATATTCAAATCTTCGA